>JBEARB010000001.1:0-35765 GCA_041163625.1 Pseudomonadota bacterium
GGCGGGTGGTCTCGGCGTCGACGTTCGGGTTGCCGTCGCGGTCGCCGCCCATCCAGCTGCCGAAGCGGATCGGCGCGGCGCCGGCCGGCAACCCGTCCCCGGTGTGTCGGCGCAGCGCCGCATCGAGGTCGCGCATCGCGGCGGGTACGGCATCCCAGAGCGTCGACTCGAAGACGAGCAGGCCGCCGTTGGCCTCTTCGAACGGCGTCGGCTTGCGGCGCAGCAGCTCGTCGGTGCGCCACAGCGTCTGCACGATCCGGCGTAGCTCCGCGTGTGCCTCGGCTTGCTCGGCGGGGGTGGCGTCGCCGCGGTCGCGGGACTCGAGCAGCGCCGCGACGCGCGCGTGCATCTGGAGCACCGTGCGGCGATTGACCTCGGTCGGGTGGGCCGTCAGCACCAACTCGACGTCGGCCTCGGCCACGCATGCGTGCAGCGCCTGCTGCGAGACGCCACCGCCCAGCAGGCGCGCGAAGGCCTCGTCGTAGCTCGCGCGCTGCGGCGGCAGATCGGTGCGGCGCTGGTAGTCGCGGCGTCGGCGAACGCGGTGGTGTTGCTCGGCGATGTTGGCGAGCGCGAGGAAATGCGCGAATGCGCGGCCGAGGCCGAGGGCTTCGCCATCGCTGAGCCCTTCGAGGCGCGCGCGCAGGCGCCGCCCGGCCTCCACGTCGCCGCTGCGAGCGTCACGCGCCCATCGCCGCACGGACTCGACCGTCTCGAAGGCCTGGTCGCCGTCGAGGGCCGCGATGGCGTCGCCGAGCAGCTCGCCGAGCAGGCG
Source organism: Pseudomonadota bacterium (assembly GCA_041163625.1). Taxonomy (GTDB): domain Bacteria; phylum Myxococcota_A; class UBA9042; order UBA9042; family UBA9042; genus JACKFC01. The sequence continues at coordinate 776 of JBEARB010000001.1, forward strand.
GATATCGTCCCGCAGTGGGAGGTGGCGGTCGTCGGTCATGGTCGATGTGCCCGCCGCGCCAGCACGATGAGCTGGCCGCGACTGCCCGGCGTCGCGCCGGTCTTGAGGTGAGTCAGCGCGCGTTCGACACAGGCCGACCACGCGGGGTGCCGGGCGGCGCTGCGATCGTTGGCGCGCAGGATGCGACCGTCCTGCGCGATCTCCACGTCGATCGCGCCCGCGACGCCCGTGAGCGGCTTGCCGCCGTGCATCGGCCACGGACAGGTCAGGATCTGACGACGCGCCATCGAGAGGCCGACGCGATCGGGGCGCAACGAGGTCGGCAGCGGCAAGATCTTCACCGTGGGCCCGCGAACCGAGGCGCTTCCTCGTCCGAAGCCGCCGATCCCGAGGCCGCCTCCTCCACCGCCACTGCCGCCCGCGACGCCGACACCGCCGCCACGACCGACCAGACCGCCGCCGACGCCACCGGTCACGCGGACGCGATTGCCGAGCATCGCCCGCACCGCGAACGAGCCTTTGGCGGGCGCGCCCTTGGCGTCGAAATACTGCCAACTGTCCGCGACGTGCAGGCCGCCACGGTACTCGCCGCGGCCTTGCAGGACACCGTTCTCCCAATAGGTCTCCCAGGTCCCGTCGCGGCGGTCACGGACCATCGGCCCCGACGAGCGGAGGTTGCCGTGCGCGTACCACTCACGCCAGCGACCCGAGCCCTCGCGAAGCTCGTTGCATCCGAGCAGGTCTCCGTATTCGTTCCAGAAACAGAACGCGCCATGGCGGACGTCGCCGCGCCATTCGCCTTCGTTACGCTTGAGCCCGTTGGTCCACCATTGGGTCTCGACGCCGTCGCGTTTGCCGTCCCGGTAGGCCTGCATCAGCTGCGGCGATCCATCGGCGTGATCGACGCGGACTTCGCCGTGCAGCAGGTCGTCGCGGAAATCGGCGTGGGCGGCCACGCGGCCTTCCGGCGTCAGGTAGGTCCAACGTCCGGTGCGCCGCCCGTCGCGCAGCGCGCCGCGCACCCGCACGCGGTCTTCGTCGTCGAGCTGCAGAAATGCCCGCTCGCCCGTCTTGGCGCCGAGGACGACGCGCTGCAGGACCCGTCCGTCGCGGGCGAGTTGGATCCACGTCCCGTCGGCGCGGTCGTCGCGGTAGTGGCTCTGCCACATCACCTGCGAGGGCAGGAAGTACGACGCCTTCTTCAGGTGCGCCCAGGAGCCGCGGACTCCGCTGCGCAGCTCGAGCGCCGGGCCTTCGCGGCGGCCGTCGGCGCTCGTGCACGCCAATGTCCGGCGCGGCATCGCGTAGCCGCCCGCGCGCTCGAAGAGGAAGCTCGTCCGATCGCGGAGTTGCGGGCGCGTGCCGGCAGGGCAGGTCAGTACCATGCGGCGGACTCGTTCGCCGCGGCCGGCTTTGGGGGCCGCCCCCGCGCTGGTCGTGGTGACGACCGCCGTCAACGTGGCGGCGAGTAGCAGGAGTACGTTGCGGGCGAGGGACGAACGCATCGGGCCACGACCGTAGCAGAAGCCCGCGGCATTGACATTCTCACGGCACACGATGACCGTCTCGGCCATGCGCGTGCGCACCGATCACGGTCCCGTTTCGCTCTCCCTCGACCGCGGCGCTGCGGCGATGAAGCGGTTCGCCGGCCGCTGGCCGCTGCCGGTGGTCGAATTCGCCGCCGGCGCGCCGCTCGGTGCCGCCTACGGTCTGTGCTTCCGGGCCGGTGACGACGAAGCCGAATGCCTCCACCTCCGGATGGCGCCGGAATCCGAGTCGCAAGCCGACTTGGTGCTCCACCTGCTCCTGGACGGCGTGCACGAGACGCTGCGCGCGATCGGTCGCCAGCGCATCCGCGGGCTGCTGCTGGCTGCGCCGACCCTGCGGGAGCTCGACGACGGGATCGAGGTTGGTCTCGCCCTCTTCGTGCGGGAGGATGGCCCCGGCAACCCCGCGGTCGGCGAGGGCCCGCTCGCCGCGGCCTTTTTGCGTCGATTCGCGACGTCGATCTCCGGCGCCCAGCTCCCACCCTTCCCGACGCGCGTCCGTGCCGGGCGGTCGACAGTCGGTGCGATGCGCATCGACCTCGCGCTGATCGACGGTGACCCGCTCTGCCTCGCGCTCGACCAGGGCGGGCGCTTCGAGGACGAGGTCGTGCTCGCGCTGACGCATTGGGCCGAGCGCGGGATTCGCGAGATGGCGTGGGCACCGACGCTGCCGCACGCGCTCGGTGCCGCGGACAGCGTCGCGCTGCGCCGTGACGGCGCGCTCGCCGGTGCGGTCCAAGCCGCGCCGGACGACCGCGTCGACCCCGACCCCGCCCCCGACTCCGAGCCCGCCGCGGGGGCCGGAACCGTGCAATCCGAGCCGGAGCCAGCGCCGACCCTGGACGAGGACGACCCCTTCGCCACGCTCGACGAAGACCTCGACGATCTCTTCGCGGGAATCCCACCGGCACCCGCGGCGCCGACCGCACCCGTGCCGGCCCCGGTCGCGGAGCCGATCTCGGCCTCCGAGCTCTTCGCCGCCGACGATGAGGAGCCGCCTGCGCCGCCGACGGTGATCGTGCGCCTGCCCTCGTCCGCGACGCCGCCCGCCCCGGTGCACACCGAGCCGGTGGCTCGCGCCGCTGCCGCCGCCGCCGAAGCCGAGCGCGCCGCCGCCGCCGCCGCCGAAGCCGAACGTGTGGCCGCGGAGCTCGAAGCCGAACGTGTGGCCGCGGAGCTCGAAGCCGAGCGCGCCGCCGCCGCCGAGGCCGAACGCGCCGCCGCCGCGGCCGCACAACCGGCCCCGACCGTCGTCGTGCGCGCCACCGAAGCCGACGGCGCCGCCGCGCGACTCCCCGACGCACCGGCCGAAGCGGCCGCGTCCCCCGTCTTGGCGGCCTACGCCGTCGTCGCGGACGCCGACGCCGCCGAGCACAGCGTCTCTGCCTTGGATGCGCACGCCTTCCTGCGCCTGCAGCGGATCGGCCCCGACGCGCTGATCGGTGAGGTCGTGGCGGCAGCGATCTTGGCGGTCGCGCGGGCCGGTGAGGGCGCGACGGTCCCGGCCGCCATCGGACCGGTCGACGGCGACGTCGAGGTGATGCCCGGCTTCGCCGGCGTCGAGAACTTGGTGCGCTGCGCCGACGGCGCCACCTGCGCGCTGGCCGTGCGCGTCGGCGCGGGCGTCGACGCCTGGGCGTTGGAAGCCGCGCGCGAGCGCCTGCGCTCGGGCTGCGGGCGGCTCGTCGTCGTCGAGCTGCGCCCCGATCCGAGCATGCACGTCGAGGGCTGGAGCGTGCTCGGCCTCGCCGAGCTCGAGGAGCTGCTCGAGCGAGCCGCCGCGGTCGCCGACGACGGCAGCCTGTTCTCCGCGTTCTTGGCGTTCTCGCGGGATCTGCAGGCGGTCGCCGAGCGCCTGGAAGCCGACGCCGCGGGCGACGCACGGGCCTGGCGGGAGCCGCTGCGTCGCCGTGAGCTCCTGGGTCTGTTCGAACGGCGCCTGCTCACCGGCGCGATTCGCGTCGTCGTGGCGCAGCTCTCCGTGCACGGCTGGCCGATCGTGCCGTCGGGGGCGAAGGTGGGCGGTCGCCGCCTGGTGCTGGTGCCGCGCAGCAGCGCCGGCCGCGCCGGGGTCGACGTGGCCGTGGTCGATCCGACCGCGCAATTCGCCTACGGGCTCCGCCTCGAGGGCGGGCGGATGCAGCTCTTCGCCGAAGCGTTCGACCCGTCGGTGCACGGCGAGTCGCCGGTCGCGTCGCTCTCGCGGCGCAACGATTTCCTGCACGCGTTCGCTGCGGCATGTGGCATCGACCGGGCCTCGGTCACGGGCGGCCCGACCGCCGCCTGCCGGGTGCTCGCGCTCGGGCCCTACGACCTCTGGCAGGGCAGCGGTCGCAGCGAGCTGATCGAGCGTGCCATCGAGACGGTCTGGGTCCTCTGGGAGCGCACCGAATCGGGCGTCTTCCGGGCGTCGGATCCCGAGGCGTGAGTCCACCACTCGGACCGCGCCCCGTCGGGCTCGCTCGCGTCGAGGGCGTCTCGGATGCGGCGCATGCCCTGGTCGAAGACGCCGAAGTGGTCGATCTGCACCTCGACTCCTTCATCAGCGCGCGCTTGCTCGGCTACGACCTCAACGCGACGCACGGCCTCGGCTGGCTGCAGGGCCGGTTCTTCGGCCATCTGGACTTTCCGCGTGCGTTGCAGGGCGGGTTGACGGCGGGGATGTGGTCGATCACCACCAACCCATTCCGCCCCGCCGCGGCGCGCTGGCGCCTGTTCGGCGAGAACCATCGGCGATTGCACGAGGTGGTGGCGGCGAGCGAAGGCCGGCTGCGCATCGTCCGCGACGTCGCCGGGCTGCGCGCCGCGCGAGCCGAGGGGGCCCACGCCGTCCTCCCGTCGATCCAGGGCGCCAACGCCGTGCAGGCCGCGCCGGGGGGCGCGGCGGCGCTTCCGGACGATATCTGGCGCGTGACGCTGGTCCACCTGACGCACGCCGTCTACGGCCCGACCTCGAGCCCGCTCGGCCTCGGGCGACGCGACCAGGGTTTGAGCGCGCAGGGCATCGAGTTGGTCCGCACGCTCGATGCGCGACGTGTCTTCGTCGACTTGGCGCATATCGGCCACCGCGCCTTCCACGACGCGGTGCGCGAACACGATGCCTCGCTGCCGCTGCTCGCGACGCATACCGGCGTCTCGGGCGTGACGCCGCATTGGCGCAACCTCGACGACGACGAGCTGCGTGCCATCGCCGCCACCGACGGCGTGGTCGGCATCATCTTCCAGGCCGGATTCCTGCGCCGGAAGTCGGGTCCGCGCGACGTCGACATGGTGGTCGAGCACCTCGACCACGTCCGCCGCACCATCGGCGCCCGACATGCCGCTATCGGCACCGACTACGACGGCGCCATCGTGCCGCCCGGTGACCTGCGCGACGGCCGCGACGGGTACCTGCGCTTGTGCGATGCGCTGCTGCGCGCCGGCTGGGACGACGCCGAGATTCGCGGTGTGCTCGGCGACAACGCCCTGCGCGTCTTCGCGGCGATGCGCGGCTAGAGACGCGATCAAAAAATCGCCCTTGGCGATTTTTGGGCGCGGTTCGTGGAGGGGGATGGTCCGCGAGAACCGCGCTTCTCGCGACCAGGGGGCGCCTAGCCCCCAAGACAACAGACGAGAGACGCGACCAGGAAATGCGAACCTGCATTTTCTGGTCGCGTCTCTAGTTGTGCTTGCCCCACCACGAGATCAGCGACTTGGTGCGGAACGCCGCTGCCGAGTTGCCCGCCGTGAAGCCCACGATCATCGGTTGGCTCTGGGTACTCGGGACCTTGCCCATGTAGACCCTGCCCGAAAGCAGCGCGGTTGCGGGCTTGGTGTCCCCGACGTAGACCGAGACCGTCTTGTTCACGTAGTCCGCGTCGACCCAGAAGCGCTGCACGCTCTGCGTCTGGGTCCACGTCAACGCGTTGGGCTGCTCGGCGACCTTCACGCCGCCAGCGTAGATCGTCAGCTTCGACGGTTGGTTCAGCTCGCCTTCGACGCGAACGCCGATGGCCGAGGTCGACAACGGGGGCGTGTTGTCCGCCACGCTGCCGGCCGAGAGCTGATCTTGGCTCGCCGTGGCTTGCAGGACGAAGGACCACGCCGCGGCAAAGCCCGCGACCACGAAGCTGGAGGAGAAGCTCGCCGGTACGAGCGGGGTCTTGAACCACAAGGCGCCGGCGTCGGTCTCCTTGCCGTGGGTGAGTTGGAAGCCGTTGGCGAGCTTGGTCGCCTTGCCGATCGGCGAGAGCGAGGAGGCGTCGCAGAAGGCCACGTAGTCGAAATCGCATTTCAGTGCCTTGCCGTCGTAGATGCAGGCGCCGTCCTTGCAGGCGTAGCTGCCGTTGCAGATGTCGTCGTCGTCGAAACCGGCGCAATCGCCGTCGCTGGCGCAGCCGCAGAGCTGCTGGGCGCCGCCGACGCACACGACCTTGGCGTCGCATTGGTCCAGACCGGTGCAAGGGTCGCCGCCGTTGCACAGGCTGCCCTTCGCGAGGTGGCGCCCAGCGGCTTGGGACCCTTCTTGCAGGCGCCGCTCTTCGGCTCGCAGGCGGTCGCCGCGCAGGCGCTGTCGGTCGAGACGTCACAGGCGACGACGCTGGCCGGGTTCAGCTTGCAGTCCCATTTCGCGCCGGATTTGTCGCAGAAGGGCACGCCGTTGCGCTTGTCGCCGTCGTCGACGCAATCGGCGTCGCTGCTGCAGGTGCAGGCCTCGCCCCGCCGGGCAGGTCGCAGATCTCGGTCGTTTGCTCGGTCGGCAAGATCGTGCAGCTCCCGTCGGTCGGATCGCAGGCGTCGTGGTTGCAGGCGTCGTCCAGGCTGGCGTCGCAGACCTTGGAGAGTGCGACGTTGGGCTTGCAGGCGAACGGGGTTGCGGCACCGGCGGGCTGCGGTACGCGTGGGTCCGGGCCGCGGCAGTGGTTGACGACGTCGCCGCTCGCGGCGGGGCAGGCGAGCACGCCGGGTTCGCAGGGGCAGATGTTGGCGCCGCCGACGCAGGTGCCGTCGACCCAGAGGTCGCCGACGGTGCAGGCGCGGCCGTCGTCGCAGGGGGTGCCGTTGGCGATGTCCGGGGCGGCGTCGGCGAGGGCGTCCAAATCGGTGCCGTCGGGGTCGCCGAGGTTGCCGTCGCCGAGCAGACCGCCGCTCACCGGGCCCTGCGCGAGCTGGTCCTCCGAGCAGCCTCACGCAGCGAGACCAGCGCACGCAACGAGGCAAGCGAGCTTCCAAACCAAGGGGCGCGGTCTCGGACTTCGCACAGTGCGCAATTCGCCCTTCAGCCTGGGGGCGTGGAAGAAGTCGTTCGGCTGTTGTGCTTCGACCTTGCCAGCGTGCAGGGGGGCAACGAGCAAGCGGCGTGGCCCGCCCGGTCGCGTCAGCGAACCGTTTCCCAGCCGTAGTCGGGCCAGCTCGGGTCGGAGCCGTGCAGCTCACGCTCGCGTCGACCCCGCTCGCAGAGGGCGTCGACGGCGGCGCGGATCGCCTCGCCGTCCTCGGCGAAGCGGCGCGCGTTCTGCTCGGCCACGCGTGCGCTGAGGTCACGCGGCGGGCGGAGCGCGCGCTCGAGCTCTTCGACACCCGCGCCGGCCTCGATCAGCTCGGCCGCGCGCCGAACGCGATCGGCTTCGTCGGCGGAGCGACGCAGCGGTGCGAGCACCTCCCGCGCGACGAATTGCAGCGTCGGGTCCGGGCTACGGCGCCAAAAGCGCACCAGCGTGGCCGGACTGCGCGCGTCGACCGGATAGTCGGGGTGAAAGGCGACGACGTAGAAGCGGGGCGTCGGTAGCGCTTCGTACGCCTCACGCAGCCCGAGGTGCAGCGCGTCGAACGCCGCCGCCGAGAGCGAGCTCAGGCCGGGCAGGACCATCAGCGCGACCTCGGGCCGTCGCGCTCGCGCCTGCGCTTGCAGCGCCTCGGCCAACGCCAACATCCGCGCCGGCGCCTGCGCCGGGTCGGCCCAACTGACCGCGCGCCAGAGCCCGCCCTCTTCGCGGCAGCCACGCGCGAAGGGGCACGACTCCAACCGCTCGACGACGTCGCGCAAGAAGGCGTCGTTGCGGGCGAGCGCGGCCTCGTACGCCGCGCGTTCGGCTGCGTCGCCGGGCATCGGGCTCACGCCCAGGCGCGCCGGAGGTTACGGGCGATCTCGGCGAGCTCTTCGGCGAGCACGCCGCAACTCGGCTGGCGGGCGTCGGGCTCCCGAGCGAGCGTTCGCATCACCACGTCGTCGAGCGCCGTCGGCACGTCCGGCCGAATCTTGCGGGCGGCCTTGGGGGTGTCGACCAGGATCGAGGTCAGCAGGGTCGAGATGTCCGGGCCCGAGAACGGCAGCTTGCCGGTCAGCGCCTGGTAGAGCACGACGCCGAGCGAGTAGAGGTCGGTCTGCGCGGAGAGTTCGACGTGGTCACGCAGCCGTTCGGGCGCGAGGTAGGCGGGCGTGCCGAGCACGTGCGCCGCCGAGGTCATCGTGTGCGACATCTCCTCGCTCTTGGCGATGCCGAAGTCCATGATCTTCAGCCGCCGGCCGTCGGCCATCACGAAGAGGTTGTGCGGCTTGATGTCGCGGTGGATGACGCCCGCCCGGTGTGCCGCGTGCAGGCCCTCGGCCGCTTGGATCACCAACTCGACGGCCTCGAGGACCTCGAGCTTCTGGCCGCGCTGCTGCAGGAGCGCGTTCAGATCCACGCCGTCGAGCAGCTCCATCGTGAGGAAGCGTCGCCCCTCCCAGATCCCGAATTCGAAGGTCTGGACGATGGCGTGGTGCTGCAAGCGTCGGCAGATCCGCAGCTCGTGTCGGAAGCGCGTCAGCGATTCCTCGTCGTCCTTGTCGGCCTTGAGCAGCTTGAGCGCCACGGCCTCGTCGAGCTCGCGGTCGTGGGCGCGGTAGACGACCGCCATGCCGCCGCTGCCGAGCACGCCGAGCAACTCGTAGCGATCCGCAATGACGTCGCCGACGTCGGCGGCGCGCAGCAGCCCGCTCATCGCGCTGTCGTGGCGGGGCCCGCGGCGGCCGGGCGGCGCGCTCGCGACCACCGGCGGGGATGGTGCCGCCGGGGTGGACGTCGTCGTGCCGGGGCGGCCGGTCCGGAGCGCCTCCCGGAGCTCGCGCGCTTCCTTGCTGTTCGGGCCGTGGAAGACCGTCGCCTCGGGGTCGTCCGGTGGCTCCACCGCTGGCGCGGACGGGGCGGTCGCGGGCTGCGCCATCGCGACCGAGGTCCAGACCGTGGAGACCTGCTTGCCGGAGAACGCCAACGTGCTCTTGAAGCGCTTGCGGCCACCGGGCGCGCCCTCGGCGACGGTCGGGCGGTCCGGGTCGATCTTGCCGACCTGCGCCGACGACCAACCGCTGCTCGGGCGTCCGCCCGTCGTGCGCACCGGCGGGGCGATGTCCCGCACGGTCGGCTCGTCGTCGTCTTCGAGCGTCGCGGCGGGCAGGCCGGTGCCGCTACGCTTCGGGATCGCCGCAGGCATCCCGAGCTGCGTGGTCATCGAGCTCATCCGTACCCAGCGCGCCGTCTCCACGGCGTCGCGCAGGTCGTCGTCGCCGAAGGGTTGCTCCAGGAAGACCTCGGCCGCGTCGCCGCCTTGCTCGGGGGTTCCTCCCGAACGCGTCAGGATGATGGCCGGCGTCTTGCCCTCGCGCAGCAGCGGACGGGCGAGCTGCAGGAACGCGAAGGCGCCGAGTGGATGGGCGTCGTCGTCGATCAGCAGCAGGTCGCGCGGCGCCGCGTCCAGGCACGCCAGGACGGCCTCGCCGGCCTCGAACACGCGCAACGTGTAGCCCAGTGGCTCCAGCACGCGCCGGACCTGCGGCGCGGTGACCTCGCCCTTGACGAAGACGATCGCCTGGCAGTCGGGGATCACGGGCGGCTGTCCGGCTTGGGCCGAACGCTTGGGCATTGCGAGGTCTCCAGGGGGCGTGGGCTGCGCGCTGCGGCGTCGTGGGAGTGTGCCAGCGAGCCGGACGCTTGCAAAGCGCGTCGGTCGATCGCCCGCGCCGCGCCTTGGCTCAGTCGCCGAAGACGTACACCGGTTCGGGGTAGTAGCGCACGCGGTTGTTCTCCCAACACCAGGTCAGGTGGTCGAGCAGCAATTGGTTCTTGGTCGGCAGGTCGAGCTTGGCCTTGAGCACCGTGAGCTGGAAGTCCACCCGCAGCGGCCGCGCCGGCACCAGGAAGCGCGTCGATTTCCGCGGGAAGAGGCGACCGGCCAGCGTTCGTTCGAGCACTTCCTGCTTCGAGAAGAGCGGCCGCAGGAAGAGCGCGTGCGAAGGTTGCGCCTCGAAATCCGTGTGCGATCGGGAGGAGGGCGTGTAGACCGCGCGCACGCCGGCGGCGTCCAACGCGTCTTCGACGGTACGCAGCGAGCGAATGATCGCTTCGAGCGGCGGCTCTTCGGTCGGGTGGGCTACGCGCAGGCCGCGCACCGAGCCGTCGTGCAGGGCGAACGCCATCGCGAGGTCGCGGGCGTAGACCCGGGCGCGCGCTTCGGCTTCGCTGCCGACCTCGAGGATCTCCCCGCCCGGGACGCCCGCGAGCAGCGCGTCGCGATCGAATGCGTCGAGCAGGACGGCGTCCCAGCTCTCGAGCCGCACGTCCTCGGACCAATAATCCGAGACGTAGATCAGGATGTCGGGCGAGCCGAGCGCACGCATCGATTGGACGCGGTGCATCCCGTCGAGCACGACGTAGCGGGCGGCGCCGTCGACCTCGGCCTCGGCGACCACGATCGGGTTCTTCATCATCCCGTCGTGGCGGACGAAGTCGGCGATGCGCTCGACCCAGCGCTCGACCACACCCTCGTGGACGTACACGTCGTCGAGCGAGACGACCTTCAGGCGTTGGAAGACATCGAGCATCACCGACCTCCACGGACGGCTCAGACCGTCCGCGAGTAGCGTGCCCCAGCGGCGCCCAGATGGCGATCAAACGTCGCGGCGATATTGCGTGCGACGAGCCAACCCTCGCCGTCGACGGCGATGGCGTCGGCGTCGTCTCGGCAGAGCCCGGCGTCGACGAATTCGGCGATCGCCGCGCGGGCATCGGGGAAGTCCGCGTCGAAGTCACGCCCGAAGCGCGTCGCGTAGGCCTGCTTGTCGACGCGGAGGTCGCACATCAATCGCATGATCACCCAGCCACGGCGAGCGTCGTCCTCGCTGCGGACCAGGCCGCGCTCCCAACTCGGTCGACCCTCGCGTACCGCGGTGCGCCAGCCGGCGAGGTCGCGCGCGTTGGCGGTGAAGGTCTCGCCGACGCCGCCGATCGCCGAGACGCCCAAGCCGAGCAGATCGACCTCGGCGCGATCGCTGTAGCCCATGAAATTGCGGCCGAGGTTGCCCTGCGTCGCGGCGAGGGCGAGGCGGTCGTCGGGCCGGGCGTAGTGGTCCAGTCCGAGCGCGACGTAGCCGAGCTCGAGCAGCTCCTCGCGCGCCGCGAGCATCAGGCCCAGGCGCTGCTGATCGCCCGGCAGTCCGTGTCGCTCCATCCCGCGCTGGTGCTTGCGCATCCACGGCACGTGGGCGTAGCCGAACACCGCGAACCGCGTCGCGCCGAGGGTCACGGCCTTGCGGACGGTGCGGCGGATCGAGCGTTCGGTTTGCAGGGGCAGGCCGTACATCAGGTCGAAGTTCAGCGGCATCCCCGCAAAGGCGTCGGCCACCGCCTCGACCTGTGCGGCGGTCTGTGGGCGGCCAATCGCGTCGAGGACTTCGGGCTCGAGGTCCTGCACACCCAAGCTCACCCGGTTGAATCCGAGCCCGCGCAGGAACTCGGCCTCCTCCGGCTCGATCGAGCGCGGGTCGATCTCGATCGACCACTCCGCGTCGGCGGCGGGTCGAAGGCGCTCTCGTAGGCCCTGCACCAACCGTTGCAGATCCGGTCGCGCCAGCCAGGTCGGGGTGCCGCCGCCGAGCGCGACCACCTCGAGCGGCCGGGTGAGATCGGTGAGCCCACCGAGGACGTCGAGCTCGGCGAGCAGATCGTCGACGTAGGTGGTGCCGAGGCCGCGATCGCGGGCGATCTGCACGTGGCAGCCGCAATAGAGGCAGCGGCGCTCGCAGAACGGCACGTGCGCGTACACGCCGAGCGGCCGGTCGCCGGCGGCGAAGGCACCGCGGACCGCGTCCCAATCGGCGTCTTCGCGGAAATGCGGGGCCGTCGGGTAGCTGGTGTAGCGCGGCGCGCTCGTGGCGAAGCGCGCGACCACCTCCGAGGCGGATTCGTAGGAGAAGGGCATCATCGACTCCGTAGCGGCCCGCGGGGGCGGGCGCACCGGCAAGCTAGGCCTGCCGCGTCGCGCGACAAGGCCGGACCGCTTGCAACCTCGGCGCGCCGTCGCCAACCTCCCGGCGCCATTTGCGAGGAGGCGCCGCTATGTCCCAACCGTCCGAGGCCCACGAGCCCTTCCCGACGCTGCGGATCTTCGCCGACCGGCTCGAGCCGCGCGGCGCGTATGCCGTCAGCCAAGCCCGCTACTTGCAGCCGGATGCGGGCGCCGTCTCGCGGCTCGAAGCGCTGCTCGCCGCCCGCGACGCCGGCGTGGTCGCGCATTTCTACATGGACCCCGAGCTGCAGGGCGTGCTCGCGGCGTGTCGCTGGCCGCACATCCACGTCTCGGATTCGCTGGTGATGGCCGATCGCGCCGTCGACATGGCGCGCGCCGGCGCCCGCACCATCGCCGTGCTCGGCGTCGACTTCATGAGCGAGAACGTGCGCGCGATGCTCGACGCCGCCGGCTTCACGGACGTCCCGGTCTACCGCGTCGCCGCCGAGCCGATCGGCTGCTCGCTGGCCGAGGCCGCCGACGCGCTCGCCTACGGTGCCTACCTGCAGCAGGCCGCCGCGACGCCGCGCGCGCTGCACGTCGTCTACATCAACACCAGCCTGCTCGCGAAGGCGCGCGCCGCGGCGATCGTGCCGACCATCACCTGCACCTCGAGCAACGTGGTCCGCACGGTGCTGCAGGCGTTCGCGCAGGTGCCGCAGGCGCACGTCTTCTTCGGCCCCGACACCTACATGGGCCGCAACCTGCGCACGCTGATGCAGGGCGCGGTCGAGCTCGGCGACGACGCTTGCCGCGCGCTGCACCCGGCGCACGACGCCGCGAGCGTTCGCAGCGCGCTGCAGCGCTTCCACCACTTCGAGCAGGGCGCCTGCGTCGTGCACCACCTCTTCGGTGAAGCGGTGGTCCGTCGCGTGCGCGAGGAGCATCCGGACGCGCTCTACTCGGCGCACCTCGAGGTGCCGGGCGAGATGTTCGCCCTCGCCGCCGAGGCGGCACGCTCGGGCCGCGGCGTCGTCGGTTCGACCTCGAATATCCTCGACTTCGTGCGCGCCGAGGTGCGCCGCCGTGCCGCCGCCGGTGAGCGCGGCGTGCTCGAGGTCGTGCTCGGCACCGAGGCGGGCATGATCACGCCGATCGTGCGGGAGGTGCAGGCGCTACTGGCCGAGTCCGCCTCGGGCCTCGCGGTCGACGTGATCTTCCCGGTTGCCGCCGACGCCGTTGCCGCCACCGACGACGCCGAGCTCGGCGTGGTGCCCGGCGTGCTCGGCGGCGAGGGCTGCTCGACCGCCGGCGGCTGCGCGACTTGTCCGTACATGAAGATGAACACCCTCGCCGGCCTGCTGCACGTGCTCGAGCACGCCGACGACGGGACCGACCTCGCGGCCTTCCATCCGCGCGCGACCCGCGAGCCCGTGGCGGGTCGCAGCGCCGCCGAGCTCGGCAGCGAGCCGATCCTCGCGATGCGCGCGTTCGGTCGTGGCGGCACGCTGCCCGAAAGCCTGGTCACGCGGATCGTCGCCGCCTCGTAGGAGCCTCCGCCATGCATCGCCTGGATTCCCGCCTCGTGGTTTGTCTCGGTCTGCTCGTCGCCGTCGGCTGTGGTTCCAGCGGCGGTGGCACCTTCGCGCCCATCCAGTCCGCCGGCGCCGCGGGCAGCCTCTGCGTGCCCGACACCCACAACGAAGGCTGCATGCTCGGCGGCAACGCGCGGATGCGCTGCGACGGCGCGACCAGCGTCTGGACGCAGCTCTAGGCGTGCGGCGACGGCAGGTTCTGTATCGAGACCCTCGACCCGACCACGCAGAAGACCGTCACCGAATGCCGCAACGTCACCGCGCCGGACTCCGGCGGCGACTCCATGGGCACGACCGATGCAGCCGACGGCACGGGCACTGGACCCCATGCCTGGTGGAACGAGGACGGCGCCTTCCTCGGCAGCACCGTCTTCGCCGCCGGCAACGGCACGGTCGAACTCCACCATCCCGGCGGCGCCGTCTACGCGGAGGGCACGATCAAAAACGGCCTGCGGGACGGCGTCTGGCAGTCGTTCGTCGCCAAGGGGCAGCTGCTCTTCGACGGCGACGACGGGCCGACGGGCGCGAGCATCTCGACGCGGACGGCCAACTCCACGGGGCCTACCTCCGCAACGACGCCACCGGCAACCCCGAGCGCGAGGGCAGCTACGGCAAGGGCCTGTTGGAGGGGGATTGGATCTTCTACCAAGACAGCGCCGGTCAGGTGCTCTGCTTCCGTCGTAACTCGCTGATTTGGGGCGGCAGCTGCGCCACCATCGCGCCCGGCGGTAGCTGAAGCGCCGTAGAGACGCGCGATTCGGACCAAATCTCTCGTTGCCGGGGCCCGGACCCGGTGGCAGGCTGCGGGTGAATCGGAGCTTCGGCTCGCAGCGCGCGCCGAACCGCTCCACTTGACCACGGTCGTCGCCTCTGCGGAGACCTCTGGCCGTCGTCTGCGACCCGCCCGTGCGCGGCTCGTCCGCGGCGGCATCGGAGTCGGCCTTGCGAAACTTCTTGCGCGTGCTGGTGGCAGCATCGCTCTCGCTGTCGGCCTGCGGTGAAGACAGTCAGGTCAGCGGGCCTCAGGTCCAGGCCGACGCGAACGGCGGCGACGGACAGGGCGTCGGCGACGGCCAGACCCCGGCCGACGGCACGCTCGACGGCGGCGGCTGCGTCCCCGCCGATTGCGCCGGCAGCAAGCCTTGCCACGTCGGCACCTGCGTGGGCGGCGACTGCACCTACGCCGCCGTGCCCGACGACACCCCCTGCGACGACGACGACGCCTGCACGGTCGACGACCGCTGCCAGGACGCCGCGTGCCTGCCCGGCGCCGCGACCGCCTGCGACGACGACAACCCCTGCACGGTCGACGGCTGCAAGGACGCCGCCGGCGGCTGCACGCACACGCCCTCGCTGCTCGCCTGCGACGACGGCAACGCCTGCACCGTGGGCGACCAATGCCAAGCCGGCGCCTGCGCGGCCGGGCTCGGGCGCGACTGTGACGACGACAACGTCTGTACCGTCGATTCGTGCAACCCGGCGGCGGCGCCCGAATCGGCGTGCCAGCACGTCGCGGTCGGCGGGCTCTGCTCGGACGGCGACCCCTGCACCGTGCAGGACGGCTGCGTGGACGGCGCGTGCGCCGGCAAGCCGATGCCTTGCGACGACGACAACCCCTGCACCGACGACGTTTGCGAGGCCAAGGGCGACCAGGGCGCCTGCGTGCACACCGCCAACAGCGGCGCGTGCAGCGACGGCGACGTCTGCACGCTCGGCGACGCCTGCAAGGACGGCGCTTGCGCAGCGGGCGCGGCGGCCGTCTGCAACGACGGCAACCCGTGCACCACCGACGCCTGCGACGCCAAGCTCGGCTGCACCGCAACCGACAACAAGGCCGCCTGCGACGACGGCAACGCCTGCACACTCGGCGACGGCTGTGCCGGCGGCAGCTGCGTCGGCGCCGGCGTGCTCGACTGCGAGGACGGCAACGGCTGCACTCTCGACGCTTGCCTGACCGCGAGCGGCTGCAGCCACACCCCGTCGACCGCCGAATGCAGCGACGGAGACGCCTGCTCGCTCGGCGACCAATGCGTGCAGGGGGCGTGCGTGGCCGGCAAGGCGGTGGTCTGCGACGACGGCAACCCGTGCACGGCCGACGCGTGCAGCGACGGCGTCTGCCTCGCCACGGCGGTGACCGGCGATTGCGACGACGGCAACGTCTGCACCGTGCAGGACGGTTGCGACGGCGGCAGCTGCACGCCCGGGGGCGCGCTGGTCTGCAACGACGGCAACCCCTGCACCGACGACGCCTGCGACCCGAAAGCGACGAGCGCGGAGAGCGCCTGCAAGGCCGTGGCCAACGCCGCCTCCTGCGACGACGGCAACCTCTGCACCCAGGTCGATCAATGCACCGGCGGCGCCTGCGTCGGCAGCGGCGCGGTCGTCTGCGACGACGGCAACCCGTGCACCGACGATGCCTGCGCGCACGAGCAGGGCGGCTGCGTGGCGCTCGCCAACGCCGCGACCTGCACCGACGGCAACGTCTGCACCGCGGGCGACGCGTGCCTCGGCGGCGTCTGCAAGCCCGGCAAATTCGTCGCCTGCGACGATGGCAACCCCTGCACCGACGACGCCTGCGACGCGAGCAAGGGCTGCGGCTCGGCGCCCAACGCGCTGCCGTGCAGCGACGGCAGCGTGTGCACCGTCGGCGACGTCTGCAGCGGTGGCGCCTGCAAGCCCGGCGCGGCGATGGTCTGCGACGACGGCAACGCCTGCACGACCGACGCCTGCGACGCGAAGACCGGCTGCGTGCAGACGTTCAATCAAGCGCCGTGCAACGACGGCAACGTCTGCTCCAAGGACGACGCCTGCAAGCAGGGCGTCTGCGCCGGCGCGCCGGTGGTCTGCGACGACGGCAACGCCTGCACGGCGGACTTCTGCGACGCGAACAAGGGCTGCGCCTCGGTGAAGATCCAATCCGATTGCGACGACGGCAGCCAATGCACGACGGGCGACGTCTGCACCAACGGCTTCTGCATCGGCAAGCCGATCACCTGCGTCGACGGCGACGTCTGCACCGAAGACGGCTGCGATCCGAAGAAGGGCTGCGATTTCGGACCGCTCACGGGTACGGCGTGCGGCGCCGGCACCTGCGACAAGGGCGATTGCCTCATCGGCGACAAGGCGCATCCCGCCACGAGCTGCAAGGAGATCCTGACGCTCGCGCCCAAGAGCGCCTCGGGCGCCTATTGGCTCGATCCGGACGGCACCGGCGGCAGCAAGCCCGCCTACCAGGCGTGGTGCGACATGGTCACCGACGGCGGCGGCTGGACCCTGCTGCTGAAGGTCGACGGCAACAGCGCGGTCTTCAACCAGACCGCGGCGGCGTGGGGCACGGCGACACCGATCAACCCGAGCTCGTTCGACCTCTCGCAAGCCGAGGCACGGCTCGGCAGCTACGGGAGCGTGGCGTTCACCGAGCTGCGTGTGGGCATGGCGCTGCCGAACCAAGCCGCCAATTTCATCCAGTTCGCGCTCGCCGGTCCCTCGTTGCATCAGCTCGTCTCGAGTGGTGGGTTGACCAAGAGCTCGGCCGGACGCAAAGCCTGGAAATCGTTGCTGCCCGACAGTTCATTGCAGTTGAACTGCAGCGAAGAGGGCGTCAACAGCGTGAGCTGCCGTCTCGGCATCAGCGGCAACCAGGAGGCGGACTGCAAATCGCCGGACTCCTGGATCGGCATCGGCTGTGGGACCTACGCCGCCGGCAACTACGCCAACGGCCAGTGGTCTCCCGACAACGGCGGCAAGGCGTTGCGAGCCTTCGCTTGGGTGTTGGCGCGATGAACAGGCTCCGAACGACGACGCGCGCCTCCGTTGTGGCCGCGCTGGCGGTGCTGGCGCTGTCGGGCTGCGGCAACGACACCGCGGCGAGCGCGGGTGGCGACGGCGCGGTCGCGAACGACGACGCGACCGATGGCGCCGGCGGGACCGTGAATCCGGGCGGCGGGACACCGGACGCCGTGACCGGGGCCGACGCGCCGGGCTTCAAGCCGGGTGCCGAGCGCTCGGTCTGCGACCCCTGCACGGCCAGCGACCAATGCCGCGATCCCGGCAGCGTCTGCGTCGGCATGGGCAAGCCCTTCGGTTCGGCGGGCTATTTCTGCCAACTGCCCTGCGACAAGGACATGCCGTGTCCGGAAGGCTCCGTCTGCGAGGGCACCTCGACGACCGAGGAGACCTATGTGCCCTCGTGCCGGCCGATCTCGGGCCTGTGCGCGTGCAGCGCCGGCGCCAAGGCCGCCGGCTGGACCACGCCCTGCTTCGTGCCCTCGTACAACGCGCAGGGGCAGGTCGAGGGCAAATGCCAGGGCAGCTGGGTGTGCGACGCCGCGGGCGCCCGCTGCGACGCCGCCACGCCCGAGGTCGAGGTCTGCGACGGCAAGGACAACGACTGCGACGGCCTCACCGACGAGGACGCGCCCTGCGACGACGACGATCCCTGCACCGTCGGCGAGGCGTGCGAAGCCGGCGTCTGCAAGGCCGGCGAAGACACCTGCGCCTGCCACGTCGACGGCGATTGTGCGGTCGACGACGCCTGCACCCAGGCCGCGACCTGCGACACCTCTGCCATGCCGCACGTCTGTACCGTGACCCCCAAGCTGGTCGAATGCCCCGCCGCCGAGGCCGGTAGCTGCAAGGCCAACGTCTGCGACCCGAAGACCGGGGCGTGCGCGTCGGTGCCGGGCCAGCAGGGCCAAGCCTGTGACGCCGACGGCGACGCCTGCACGGAAGCCGACGCCTGCGACGGCGGCGTCTGCGTCGCAGGGCCGGCCAAGGTCTGCGACGACGGCAACCCGTGCAGCTTCGACGCGTGCAAGGTCGTCGGCGGCGTGCCCACCTGCGAGCACGCCAACCAGACCGGCGGCTGCGAGGACGGCAACCTCTGCACCAGCGGCGACGTCTGCAAATCCGGCGTCTGCGTCGGCGGGGCCGCGAAGGTCTGCGCCGACGACGACCCCTGCACCGCCCAAGCCTGCGCCCCCGCCACCGGCGCCTGCGTCGCCACCGCGCTGCCGGACGGCACGACCTGCGACGACGGCGACGTCTGTGCCGCAGGCGCGGCGTGCGCTGCCGGTGTCTGCAAGGCGCTCGGCGTGCAGGGCTGCGACGACGGCGACCCGTGTACCGTCGACGGCTGCACCCAGGGCGTCGGCTGCACCCATACCGCCGTCGCCGACGGCAGCACCGCGTGCGACGACGGCAACGCCTGCACCCAGAACGACGCCTGCGTCGGCGGCGTCTGCCAGGGCGGCGACAACGTCTGCGGCTGCCAGGACAACGCCGAATGCGCCGGCCAAGCCGCGGCCAACCCCTGCCTCGGCCAGCTGGTCTGCAACAAGGCCGTGAGCCCGCACGTCTGCGTGCCGCTGCCGCAGACGGCCAAGGTCTGCCCGGCGTCGAACACGCCGTGCGCTGTGCAGGTCTGCGATCCGGCCGACGGACAATGCAAGGCCAAGCCGACCGCGGCGGGTACCCTCTGCGACGACGGCGATCCCTGCACCGCCGCCGATACCTGCGACGGCGGCAGCTGCAAGGGCGGCGCGCCGCGCGATTGCGACGACGACAACGCCTGCACCGTCGATGCCTGCGTCGCCAAGGCCGGCGCGTGGTCGTGCGCACACACGCCGAGCGCCGGCGCGTGTAGCGACGACAACGCCTGCACCGTCGGCGACGCCTGCCAAGCGGGCGTCTGCGTCGCCGGCAAGGCCAAGGTCTGCGACGACGGCAACGGCTGCACCGCCGACAGCTGCGACGCCACGACCGGCCAATGTGTCGCATCGGCCGCCGGCAGCGACGGCTTGGTCTGCAAGTCCGGACCCGGCGCGTGCGGCCCCGCGGTCTGCAAGGCCGGTACCTGCTCGCCGCTCGCCGCCGCCCCTTGCCAGGACGCCAACCCGTGCACCGACGACAGCTGCGTGCCGGGCGTCGGCTGCAAGTTCGTGCCGAATACCTCACCGTGCAGCGACGGCAACGTCTGCACGACGCCGGATCTCTGCGTCTCCGGCGTGTGCAAACCCGGCGGGCCGCGCGATTGCGACGACGGCAACGTCTGCACCGTCGACAGCTGCTCGCCGGCGCTCGGCACCGCCACCGGCTGCGTGCACGTCGCGCTGGACACCGGCGATTGCGACGACGGCGACCTCTGCACCGACAAGGATCGCTGCAAGAAGGGCGTCTGCGACGGCAAGAACAAGGACTGCGGCGACGACGAGGAGTGCACCCTCGACACCTGCAAGGACGGCGTCTGCAGCCACGACTTGCAGGCCAAGAACGGCAAGTCCTGCAAGGTCCACAAATGGTGTTGGGGCTACGGCGTCTGCGGCAGCGGCGTCTGCGTCGAGGCGCCGGGGACGTGCCCGCAGCCGAAATGGCAGGAGATGTGGCCCATCGAGCCGCTCGAGGCGCTGCGCGAGGCCGAGACGCTCTTCGATCCGCTCGGCGTGCACGTCGTACACGTCAACACCGAGCCGGGCGTGTGGCCGGCGTACCTGCAGCAGGTCATCAACGACAAGCACGGCAAGACCTATCACAAGGCCACCATCGTCTTCGACGGCGAGACGTACACCGACGTCGGCATCCGGCCCTTCGGCTACGGCAGCCAGTTCTACAACCCGAGCAAGCCCAATATCCGCATGAACTTCGACTACTACATCGGGGATGCGGTAGGTCCGTACAAGCGGCGCAACATCCGACTCAAGGCGTCGGGTCAGGACCGCACGTTCCTGCGGCAACCCTTCAGCCAATCGCTGATTCAACAAGCCGGCGGAAACGCGCCGCGGTGGTCGTGGGCGCGCGTCTTCGTCAACGGCGAGGCCTACGGCCTGTACCAGGTCTTCGAGCACGTCGACAAACGCTTCTTCGACGCCAACTTCGGCGAGACCGACGGCAACGACTACGAGCCCGGCAATATCTGCCACGGCTTCAACTGTCCCTCGGGTGGCTGCCCGGCGCTCGCCAATACCTACACCAAGGATCCGGGCGACGCCTCGGAGATCGTCGCGCTCGCCAAGCTCGTCGCCGACGGTGCCGACGCCACCTGGTTCACCGAGGCCGCCAAGATCGTCGATTGGCCGAGCCTGATGGCGCAATACGCCGTCGAGACGGTGCTCTCGGACTTCGACAGCCTGGCCGCGGCCGGCAACAACTACGAGATCTACGTGCGCACCGACACCGGCAAGATGCAGTTCATCCCCGGCGGCATGGACCTGAACTACGGTCGCAACAACTCTTGGTACGAGCTCTACGTGCCGTGGGGGCCGCCCAATACTTGGTGCAAGGGCCGCGTCGACCACCTCTTTCAGCGGATCTTGAAGACGCCCGAGGCGGTTGCGCAGCTGAACAAGGCCATCGACGCGCTGCACTGCGGCGCCTTCGACGCCAAGGCGCACGTCGCGCTGATCGACGGGATGCGCGCGATGCTCGCGCAGGACCTCTACAACGACCCCAAGGGCATCGCGAGCAAGTCGGTGATCGACAAGGAGTTCGACACGCTCAAGGCGTACGTCGTCAAGCGCGGCGCCTACCTCGACGGCATCTTCGGCAAGTGTCCATGACCGAGTCTCTCGTCTGTTGTCTGGGGGGCTGGGCGGCTGTGGGCCCCCTGGTCGCGAGAAGCGTGGTTCTCGCGATCCATCCCCCTCCGCGAGCCGCGTCCCAAAAATCGCACTTGGCGACTTTCTGATCGCGTCTCTAGCCTTCCCAATCCCAGAAAAAATCTGCGTTGGTGGGGCCATCCTCGCCGGCCGCGGCGTCGCCCTCGCTCGCCTCGCCGAGCAGCGTGTGCAATGGCGCGTCGGCGAGATCGAGCGCCTCTTCGAGGCCGAGCCGTCGACCGGGTAGTAGCCGCCGTACCAGAAATGCTTGACCACCAGCGCCTGCATCACCCACGAGGAGCGCGCCGGGATCGAGCCGTAGTAGCCGCCCTCGAGATCGTAGCGACCGATTCGGCGTCCGGGCTCGACGGCGCCCGCGCGATCGAGGTCCGCGCCGCTCACCGCGTCGGCAGCCTCGGAGCCGCCGCCGCAGCCGCGCGTGACCGATATCTCAACGCCGACGGACCAAGGCGGGGCTATCCGGCTCGGTCCACAGTTCGCCCGCGACCACCCCCCACTCGACCGGGACGCCGAAGCGGATCAGCTCAGAGAGGATGCGCGCCGAGAGACCGTCGAGCGCGAGCGCGAGCTCGCCGCCGCGGAGGATGTGCGCGGTATCGAAGCGCGCGACGAGCGTCAGCGGCGCGGCGAGGCCGCCGTCGAGCTCGGTCGGCGGCGCGCCGGCGTCTTCGAGCGCGACCAGCACCGTGCGCAGGGCGACGCCGGCGACCGTGAAGGTTTCGCCGGGTCGGAGGCGCCGCGCGGGGGCGCCGGCCATCGTCAGGCTCCAGCTCGAGCCGGTGTGGTGGATCCACGCGTCCGCGCCGGCGCGATAGCGCCCCTCGATCGAGGGACGCGGCCGCATCCGCAACGAGTTCGAGCCGGCGAGGACCTGTCGCGCCAGCCCCCGCCCTCGATGCCGAGGACGTGCTCCGGAAGCACGACCTCCTCGACCTCGAGCCCGAGATCCGGGGCGACCAGCAGCGTCTGCCCGGGTTCGAGCACGAGTTCTCGGAGCGGTTGGCCCTCGAGCGCGACGACGCCGCGCAGCGCGAGCAGGCGCAGCTCCCGGCCGCGCAGGCTGACCATGGCGTGGGCTTCGGAGATGCGCGTGTCGTCCAACGAGAGCGCCGCCGAATCGAGTCAGCCGACGAAATCACCCGGCAGCAAGACGTGGCTGGCGCCGTCGGGGGTGCGGAGACGGACGTAGGCATATGTCGAGGGGCCCTGGAGCGTCCGGCCCCGTCAGAAATACCAGCGAATGCCGCCGGAGCCGTAGTTCGCCGTGACCGAGCGCCCGGTCTGGTTCGTGCTCCAGGTCGGCCGCCAGCCGAGCGTCAGCTCGAGCGGCACCACGCGAAAGTGAAACCCGACCTCGGCGACCAACGAGATCGTCGCCAACGTGGTCGAGCCGCCGAGCCCGTCGCCGACCCAGCGCAAGCCGACGCCTGGTCCGACGCCGACGAAGAAGCGGCCGGGGAAATCGCGCATCGCGGGTCCGAACTCCCAGACGCCGTCGAGCGAGACGCTGTGGATCCCGTCGAGCGAGACGCCGAGCACGGTCTGCAGGGCGCGGCGCGAGCCGTAGTAGAACTTCACGCTCGGTCCGGTGGTGATCGAGCCGGCGGCGACGCCGACGCCGATTCGCCGACTCCCTCCGATCGGGGATCCGGCCGTCGCCACTGCGGGCAACAGCAGGCCGGTGAGCAGGCAGAGGGCGGCCAGGCGACGCATCATTCGGGCTCCTCCGCGGTCGCGAGGTCGAACAGGCCGATCACGCCGGCGCCGCGCAGCTCGTCGAGCCAGGCTTCGGCGTCCTCGATGCCGTCCGCCCCGCTCGGAGCCTCAGCATCGGCCGCATCGAGCGCGTCGTCCAAGAATCCGAACGCGTCCTCGGCCGCGAGCGGTAGCGCGTCGAGTAGGGCGGCGACCGGATCGGGGCAGGGCAGGAGCACGACGCGCCCGAGGTGGCGACCGACCAGCAGCGCGCCGCTGCGAGGCGGAGGTGCTCGGCGCAGCCCGTCCGGCCGACCGGACTCGGCCGCGTCGAGCCACGCCAGCACGTCGTGCCGCCACGGCACCCGGCGAAAGGCCGCGCTCGCGACCAGCACGGCCGCGTCGGGGATGGCGGCGTCGTCCCCTTCGCCGTCCTCGCCGAGCGCCGCGGCGAGGCGCTCGATGCCGTCGTCGCCGCGGGTCGCGCCGCAGATGGCGAGCTCGACGGCGGCCAGCGTCTCGGCGGCGCCGCGCAGGGCGGTCGGCAGGAGCGGCGGCAGCGTCGCCGCTGCGCGCATCGCCAGCGGCCCCCGCGCGCCCGCTCGGGTCGCCGCGAACCATGCCGCTTCGACGCCGTGGGCCTCGGCCAACGCCAGGCAGCCGGGTACGACCTGGGAAAGGCCGTCGCGCAGTCGCGCGGCGTCGGGATTCGGCCAACCCGCCGGCGCATCCGCGTAGCCGAGCCGGAGCACGTCGTGCGGGCCGAGACGCTGCCCGAGCACGCGCAGCCCGGTCTCGAGCTCGGCGGTCGAGGCGCGCGCCGCCGCTGGCAGCGTCGTCAGCGTCGTGAGCGTCGTCAGCGTCGTCAACGCGGCCACGCCGTCGTCCCCGTCCGATGCGCGGGCAGTGGCGAGCCGCAGCGCCGTGTCCCAGACGGTGCGCCGGGCCGCGGCGGCGGCAATCTCGGCGCCGTCGAGCACGATCTCGTCGAGCCAGAGCGCCTGCCAACAGGTGCGGACCTGTGCGAGCAACGCGTCGACGCTGCGCGCGCGGACGTTCGGGTCGGCGTGACGCACGATGGCCGCGGTGACCTGCGGATCGGCGAGGCGGCGGGCGTGGCCCGTGACGTAGGCGATGGCGTCCGTACTGCTGTCGAGCTCAGGATGCGGCATCGCCGGGTGCCCGACCAGCGAGCGAACGCGGCCGTCCTGCGCTTCCGCGGCGATCGCCTCGAGCTCGCAGCGCAGGTGCCCGGCCGCGCGGCGCAGCCCCGGGAGGTCCGTGGCGATCCGTTCGGCGCGGCCCGCGGGGTCGTCGAGCCAGACGGCGTCGGCCCGATCGGCCGTCACGGAGAGCGCGTCGGCGTGGCGCGAAAAGCCCGCGTCGCGCAGCCGGCAGAAGGGGTCGAGCCCGTACCAATGCACCACCGGCAGCAGCTCGGCGGCGCGCGCCGCGAGGTAGAGCGAGAAGCGCGAGATCCCGGGCCAGAAGCCGAAGCCGACAGCACGGTGCAAGAGCTCGTGTGGGGTCCAACGCGCCGAGTGGTTCGGGTCGAACGTGGCCTCGGCACCCTCGAGCGCGAAGCCTTGGTAGCGGCCCTGCACGAGCACGCCGTCGCGGAAGCTGCCGTGCGTGGCGTCGTGCACTTCCTCCGGGCCGCAGAGCTCGGGCCGCCAATGCAATGGGGCGCGCCGCTCCAGATGGGCGACACGCGCGCCGACCCGGGTCCCGAGCGCGACGGCGCGCAACGCGAAGGGCGAGGCGACGATCTCGCCCGGCTCGACGTTGTGCCAGGCCGCGAGCGCATCGGCGGCACGCGCCGCCTCGGGCGCCAACGCCTCGAGCCACGCCGCCAGCGCCGCCTGCAGCGACGCCTCGTCGGATTGCTCCAACCAGGTGTCGAGCGTTGCACCTGCGGGCAGTCGCAAGCCGGGAAGTCGGAAGGTGCCCTTCATCCCCGCGCCTCGCCGCGCGCGCGGGCCTCGGCGCGCAGTTCGAGCACGGCGATGGCCTGCGCCCCGAGTAGCAAGATGACGGCGGCCACCTCCAGCGTCAGCAGCACGACCACGACCGTCGCCAACGAGCCGTAGACCGCGCCGACCAACGAGATGGTGCCGAGGTACCAGACCAAGACATGACGCACCGCCTCCCACAACAGCGCGGCACCAAAACCGGCCGAGAGCGCGCGGTGTCGCCCGATCGGCCGCTGCGGCAGCACGGCGTACAGCGCCGAGAACAACAGGCCGCTGCCGAGCAGCCCGGCCACGCGCAGTAGCCAAGCGGTGCCCTCGCCCGCGGCGATGCCCCAGCCCGTGAGCGCTTCGGCGCGCGAGATCAACGCCTCGAGGACCGACGTCGCCGCCGTCAGGCCGAACAGCCCGAGCGTGAGCACCAGCACGAACGCATACGGCACCAACGCGCGCAGCCAGAAGGGGCGCGTGTCGCTACCCTCGGGCACCGCGAAGAGCACGGCGAACGCATCCTCGACCATGCGGAACGCGAGGCTGCTCAGGAAGAGCAGGACGGCGACCAGGACCACGCTGATCACGTCGCGGCTGTCCAGCAACGAGGTGACGGTGCCGACGATGGCTTCGACGTGCCCCGGAACCATCACCTCGAGCTCGGCGCGCACGGTGCCGAGCAGCTTTTCGCGTGGGAAGAACGCCGAGAGTCCGACCAACGCGATGGCGCACAGCGGCACCATCGAGAGCATCGCGTTGTAGGCGACGCCCCCCGCGAGCAGCAGCCCCCGGTTGCGACCGAAGGCGCCGAGCACGTCGCGCGCGAACCGCCAGAAGCGACCCGCGAGCGCCCCGACGTTCAACGGCACCAGCCGATGATCCGGTGCGAACCGTCCGCGGAGCTGTCCTGCTCTTCGTAGACCAACTCCCGCGAGGTGCCGTCGTTGCTCCAGACCCGCACGCGGAAGCGCGTGCCGGCGCGGACCTGCATGCGGATCAAGAAGCCCACGCCCGTGATCGACGGCAACTCCAGCGTGCGGCTGCCCCGGTAGACCAAGCCGTCGCGGCGCAAGGGACGGATCTCCTCGCCGTGATCCATCTGCTGGTTGCCGTCGGCGTCGACCCAGATCCGCACGTCGGCCGCCGTATCGTCCTGCCGGCTGAGCCGGACCTCGAAGTCGAGCGCGATGGACATGCGGACCTCCTCGCACGGCGTCGGGCCGCGCGGCCGAACGATCACCCCATTCGGGCACCGAGGCAAGGCCGCCGCCGACCGCCGACCGCCGAGCCGTGGTCCGTGGGCTCCACTGTGCCGCGAACGGCTCTTGTGCAGTGCAGCAAAATGAACCATCCTGTCGCCGGTTCGCCCCGTGCGGCGGGAGGAGGCCCCGTGCTCTACGCCAGCTACGACGCCGCGCAGCGGCTCGCGACGCCCTGGATCGCGATGCTGGACGCGGTGCGCTCCGCCCTCGACTTCGGGCCGCACACCCTCCCGAATCTTCGAGTCGCTTCCGCCTGGCTCGGGCTGCACGCCGACGCGTGGCGCCGGTACCCCAAGCCGCCGTTCGCGATCGAGGGCGCCGAGGAGCAGGTGGTCGCGGAGCGGACGTGGGTCACGCTGCGGCGCTTTTCGCGGCGCAGCATGGGCGCCCCGCGTCCGTTGGTGCTGCTGGTCGCGCCACTCTCGGGCAACCACGCCACCCTGCTGCGCGACACCGTCGACGCCCTGGTTCTGGACCACGACGTCGTCGTCACCGATTGGCGGTGCGCCGCCGAAGTGCCGCTGACCCAGGGCGACTTCGGCTTGGACGATTTCGTGCTGGAGCTCGAAGGCGCGCTCCGGACGCTGCACGCCGGCGGCGAGTCGGCGCACCTCGTCGCGGTCTGCCAGCCCGGCGTCGCGGCGATGGCTGCGACGGCGCGGATGTGCGCCGCCGACGATCCGGCCCGCCCCGGTTCACTCACGCTGATCGGCAGCCCGATCGACACCGAGCAGAACCCGATGCTGCCCAACCGGCTCGCCGCCGAGCGGCCCCTCGCCTGGTTCGAGCGCAACCTGGTGCAGCGCGTGCCGGCGGGTCGCCCGGGGGCCGGACGGCGCGTCTACCCGGGATTCCTGCAGCACCAGGCGTTCCTGTGGATGAAGCCGTTCTACCACGTCGACAAGCACCTCGATCATCTCTACGCCGCGGCCGTCGGGGACGAAGCGACGATGACGGCGCACGATGCGTTCTATGCGGAATTCCGGGCCGTCATGGACCTGGACGGCGCGTTCTACCTGGAGACGATCGACCGCATCTTCCAGCGCAACCTGATGGCGCGGGGGGCGCTCGACGTCGCCGGTGAGCGCGTGCGGCCCGACGCGATGGTCGACGTGCCGCTGCTGACCGTCGAAGGCGAAAACGACGACATCACCGCGCCCGGCCAGACCGTCGCCGCGCATCGGCTCGCCTCGTCACTCGCCGAGGCCTCGCGCGTCCGGTACCTGCAGCCCGGGGTCGGGCCCTACGGGTTGTTCTCGGGGTCTCGCTGGCGGTCGGACGTGCTGCCCATCCTCGCCGCCTTTCTTCGCGCCGCGCCCGACCGACGCCGCGGCTGAGGCGGGTCTTCGCTGCGGTGCAGCACATCGTCGCTGACCATGCCGGCGGCGTGCTTGTGGCCGCCTCCGCCGAAGCGGGCCGCGAGCTCGTGCACCGCCGGCCCGATTCCGGGTCGCGAGCGCAGCGAGTGACGCACCTTGCCACCGGCGCGGCGGAAGACCAGCGCGATGCCGCCGTGGACGGCCGCGACGGCGTTGCCGACGTCCGAAGCGAGCGCGCCGTCGCGGGCGCGCAGCTCGACCGCACGCACGGCGACCTCGTCGACCCAGGCGGGGCGGGCCTTCTGGACATAGGCTGCCACCCGCTCCTGCCAACTCCGGGCGGCAACGCGGGCCTCGGCCAGCACCGCCTCGGGCTCGCGCGTGTAGCGGGTCGCCAACCCGAGGGCCGCGAGGGGCGTGGTCGCAGCGCGGACCAGCACCGCGAGCGCAGCGACGTCCGGATCGTCTTGCCGGTAGTGATCGACGTCGTCGACCAAGCGGACGAAGGCGGGCGGCGGCGCGTCGCCGTGCAGGAGCTGCCAGCAGAGCAGGGCGCCGCAGCGGCCGTCGGCGAGGAAGACGACGTCCGGATGCGCCGCGGCGACTGCGCTCGCTGCGACGTGATGGTCGAGCACGAAGACGCTCGCGGCGGTTTCCCGCAGGGCCTGCAGGGCGGCGGCGCCCGGGCAGAGGTCGAGCAAGACGACGTCGCGTCCCTCGGCCTTGCGCTTGGGAGGCGCGCGGCCGGCTTCGAGCGGCAGCAGGTCGAAGCGCACGCCCTCGGAGCGCAGCCGGTCGCTGAGCAAGCCGGCGGCGAGGGCGCCGTCGGGGCAGGCGCGGTGGTAGCCGACGAGCAGCGGCACGTCGGGCGCGCTGCGGGGCAGCGGCCAGCGCGGCGGCAGCGCGTCCACGTTCATGCGAGGCGCGTCCAACCGCGCATCGGCAGCACGCGGAGCTCGGGACGAGAGGGGTGCGAGCGGACCTCGTCGAGGAAAGCGCCCAGGTCGTTGGTCGGGATCTGCCGCACCGGCGCGTCGATCGGCCGCCAGAACTGATCCCAATGGCAAGGGATCACGATCTTCGGTCGCAGCGCGTCGAGTAGACGGTGGGTGAAGCGCTCGGTCGCATACCGTCCAACGGTGCAGGCGAGCACGACGTCGGCCTGCACGCCCTCGATCTCGGCCTCGATCAGATCGGCCGAACCGACGTGGTAAACCGAGAGCGGGCCGCCGGCGACGTGCAGTCCGAAGACGTCGCCGACGCGGAAATCCTGCGCCTTGGCCGGCCACGCCAGCGGCTCGCGCACGTGCCCGGGCGCGGGGATGCGACCGAACGCGAACTTGCTGTGCTGCGAGCGGAAGGCGGTGAGCGCGCACGGGCCGTCGTGCTGCGTCACGCCGGGTTCGAGGGTGCGCAACAAGGCCGGATCCACGCCGTATCCGTGGGCGATCTCGGTCATCGACGCGGAGCCGTAGAGCCGAGCGCCGTGGCGCTTGGCGATCTCCGGCGCGTCGATGGCGTGGTCGAAGTGGCTGTGCCCGACCGCGACCGCGTCGGCCGCGTCGACGTCGGCCGCGATCCGGTCGAGCTTGGGCGCCAGGCGACCCGTCGCGACCTCCCACAGGCTGTGGCGCGAGAGGTGCGGATCCAGCCACAGGTGGTGGTCCCGACCGTCGGGCCCGCGCTGGCGCAGCCGGAAGCCGGCCGTGCCGAGCCATTGCAGCGCCTGCACGGCGCCGTCGGGCGTGGGCTCGTGGTGCAGCCACGCCGGATCGATGTGGGTCGACAGCCGCCCCACGGGCTAGCCCTCGTCGCGCTTCTGGTGCGCGCGATTGGCGACGATCCGAGCGAAGCTGCGGCCGTGCAGCTCGGCGACGGTGATGCCGGTCGCGGTGACCTGCGCCTCGTCGATCGCGCCGCAACCCAGGCCGCGCAGGAAGTAGTTGAGCAGCCCCTGGCCGGTGGCGGCGTCGTCGAACGTGTTGCCGACCAAGGTGGCCTGCGAGGCGGCCGCGACGAACTTGTCCAGGCGCAAGCTGGCGTCGTGCAGGCCGGCCTGGAAGAAGGCGTAGACC
Organism: Pseudomonadota bacterium; assembly: GCA_041163625.1. Classification (GTDB taxonomy): domain Bacteria; phylum Myxococcota_A; class UBA9042; order UBA9042; family UBA9042; genus JACKFC01. The sequence goes on from JBEARB010000001.1 coordinate 30,085, forward strand.
GCGGCGTAGCGAATCGGCAGCTGGCCCGGGTTCAGATCCCAGCCCTGGTAGACGGCGTGGCGCAGCGAGTGGCCGATATTGTCGAAGTGCAGCTTCCACGCCGCGTGCACCACCGCGCGGTTCTCGGCCTCCTGCGCGGGGGTGAGGCTGCCGCCCTTGGGGGCACGGTGCGGACCGATCGGCATCACGGTGGTGGCCCCGTCGCTCATCGTCACGCCGCTGCCGGCGAGGCTGACCTGCATCATGTGGCGCGCGAAATCGCAGGCCGGATGGTCGTGGGTCTGGAACGCCGCGGTGATGTTGCAGGTGGCGGTGTAGTCGTAGGTGCCGAAGGCGGCGCTGACCACGCGGCCGCGGCCGGCGCGGACGAGCGCCGGCACGGCGACGCTGCCGTCCGGGGCGAGGATCGACTGCGTCGTCTCGACCATCAGGTCGATGCCGATGGCGCGCGGCGCGATGCCGAGGCGGGTCTCGAGTTGATCGAGCAGGTCGGCGAGCACGGCGACCTGGCCGGGGTGCGTCACCTTCGGCAGCGTCACCACGAAGTTCGCGGGCACCTTGCCACCGGTGTGCCCGGCGAGCGCCGTCAGGAAGAGGTCGAGCGTACGCACGCCGCGGCGCCCCGACTCGTCGGTGAAGGGCTTGATGCGGATGCCGATGAAGGGCGGCAGGTCGTTGGCGGCCATGGCGGCGGCGAGCTCGGCGGCGGCCGAGAGGGCGTGGCCGTCCTCTTCGTCCTCGCGGCGGTGACCGTAGCCGTCCTCGAAGTCGATGCGCTGATCTTCGATCGGCTCGCGGGCGAGCTTGTCGCGGACGCGGGCGTAGATGTCCTCGGCGCTGTCGGCGGGAAGACCCAGCGCGGCGGCGAAGGTGGCGGCGTCGGGCGCGTAGGTGTCGAGCGCGCGCAGCGCGAGCTGGCCGAGCTTGCGGTGCACGCCCACCTTGAACAGGTTCGCGCCGCCGTAGACGGTGTGGACCGGCTGCCGCGTGGTCGGGTCGCCGGGGTAGGCGGCGGCGTGCGCGACATTGCCGTCGTGCAGAGCGGCGATCGCCGCGGCGGGGTCGAGCGTCAGGGCGAAGGCGTCGGACATCGTGGCAGCTCCGCAGGCAGGGGCGCGCCGTCGCGACGCGCGGAGCGGCAGCCTAGCCGCACTGCGTCAATGCCTTCAAGCGTTCGATTGGGCCGATCCCGCCGCCCGGGGCGCGTGCCAACGCCCCTTGCACCGGGTCCGGAGCACCGGCAGACTGAAGGCATCGGGTGCGCATCCGGCGCATCCACGGGCTCCCCGGCCCTGCCATTGCGGTCGCCTCGCCCACTGCGGCCCCAACAACGGAACTTCCACCATGCGCAATCCCTGTATTCGCCCCCGCACGGCCCTGCACCACTCCGCTCTCGCGCTGTTCGCGAGCGTGTTGCTGCTCGCCGGCTGCGGTGATTCCTTCCCCACGTTCGAGGACGCCGCCGTCAGCGCCGACACCGGTTCGGACACCGGGAACCTCGGCGACACCGGTGGCGATGCGGGCGGAGACACCGCCGACGCCGCGGGCGATGCGGTGCAGGACGTCGCGACCGACGCGGCGGACATCGGCGGCGACGGCGGCGATGTCGGCACCGACACCGACGCCACCGGCGAGGATACCGGTGGCGACGGCGACGACACCGGTGGCCCCCTCTGCCCCGGCGGCGTCGATTGCGCCTGCACGCAGGACAGCGACTGCAGCTCGGGCATCTGCAGCACCAACAGCGCCGGCGACAAGGTCTGCCGCGCCGCCTGCACCGAGCAGAAGGATTGCGCGGACGGCCTTGTCTGCAGCGCGCTCGGCGACAAGAAGGCGTGCGTCGAGGCCGGCCTCTCGGAGGATGCGCCCTGCGCGTCGGGCGACGCCTGCACGATCGGCGACGCGACCGGCGTCTGTGCGAGCTTCGGCGCCGAGGGCTTCTTCTGCCGCCCGAGCTGCACCGAGGCGACCGATTGCGACGGAGAGAGCACCTGCGTCGATACCGCCCTGCAGGACGGCAAGAGCGCCAAGGTCTGCATGCCCAAAGCGTCCGGCGCGCCGGCGTGCTCGCTCTACGCCGCAGCGATCGCCGCGAGCACCACCTGCTACGCGCCCGGCTTGCCGGGCTGCACGGCGACCCGCGCCTGCGAGACCGGCGACGCACCGACCCTGCAGGCCTGTGCGCCCGCCGCGCCGGTCGACGAGACCTGCAACGGTGCCGACGACGACTGCGACGGTCAGGCCGACGACGGCACCCTCTGCGACGACGGCAACGGCTGCACCACCGATACCTGCAAAGGCAAGGACGGCTGCAGCAACGACGCCAACACCGACCCCTGCGACGACGGCAACGCCTGCACCAAGGACGACACCTGCGCGCTCTCGCTCTGCGCTGGCGTGACCGTGACCTGCGACGACGGCAATGCCTGCACCGACGACGCCTGCGACATGGCGACCGGCTGTACCACCACGGACAACACCGACGCGTGCGACGACGGCGACGCCTGCACCAAGGACGACAACTGCGCCGTCGGGCTCTGCACTGGCGCGACCATCGACTGCGACGACGGCAACCTCTGCACCGACGACGCCTGCGACCCGAAGAGCGGCTGCACCAACGCCGACAACGCCGCGCCCTGTGACGACGGCGACGCTTGCACCAAGGACGATGCTTGCGCGCTCTCGCTCTGCGGCGGCGTGACCGTGACGTGTGACGACAACGACGCCTGCACCGACGATGCCTGCGATCCGAAGAGCGGCTGCACCTACAGCAAGAACACCGCGCCCTGCGACGACGGCGACGCTTGCACCGAACAGGATACCTGCGACGGCCTCGGCAGTTGCAAGGGCAGCGCGGTGGACTGCGAGGACGGCAACGTCTGCACCGACGATCCCTGCGATTCCAAGACCGGGTGCGCGGCGAAGAAGCTGACGACCAAGCCGTGTGACGACGGCAACGCCTGCACCAAGGACGACGTCTGCGACGGCAAGGGCAACTGCGCCGCCAACCCGGTCGACTGCGAGGACGGCAACGCCTGCACCGACGATCCCTGCGACCCGCAGTCGGGTTGCGGGCCGAAGGAGAACACGACCAAGCCGTGCGACGACGGCAACGCCTGCACGGTCAAGGACCAGTGCGACGGCAACGGCAAGTGCACCGCCACCCCGCTCGATTGCGAGGACGGCGACCAGTGCACCGACGACCCGTGCGACCCGAAGATCGGCTGCGCGCCGAAGAAGATGAACACCAAGCCGTGCGACGATCCGGCCAACTGCAAGGCCAACGGCGTCTGCGACGGCAAGGGCAACTGCACCAACCTCATCGACAGCTGTGACGACAACAACCCGTGCACCGCCGACGTCTGCAAGACCGGCAAGGGCTGCGACTACACGCCGACCAACCAAAACGGCGCGTGCGACGACGGTGACCCGTGCACCGAGAGCGACGCCTGCGCGGCCGGCACCTGCAAGGGCGCCGCCAAGGACTGCGACGACGGCAACGTCTGCACCGACGACGCCTGCGACAAGGGCGCCTGCGTGAACCTCGCCAACACCGCGACCTGCACCGACAACGACGTCTGCACCGGCGGCGACGTCTGCAGCGGCAGCAAGTGCCAGCCCGGAAAGGTCTGGGTCTGCGAGGATGGCCTGCAGTGCACCGACGACCCGTGCGATCCGGTCAAGGGCTGCCTGCTCAAGAAGCTGACCACCAAGACCTGCGACGACGGCAACCCCTGCACCAGCAAGAGCCAATGCGACGGCAAGGGCAACTGCCTCGGCACCGAGCTGAAGGTCTGCGACGACGGCAACCCCTGTACGCTCGACACCTGCATCAAGGGGGCGGGCTGCACCGCAATTCCGGTCCCTGTCGGCACGCCGTGCACCGACGACAACCTCTGCACCGAGAACACCGCTTGCACCGCCGAGGCGAAGTGCGGCGGCGGCACCGACAACACCGGCAAGGCCTGCGACGACGGCAACCCCTGCACCGTCAAGGACACCTGCGTGCCCGAGAAGGGCTGCACCGGCGGCGTGCTCGACAATTGCAGCGCGACCGCTTTCGGCGTGCCATTCACCGAGACCTTCGTCTGCGACGGCGGCTCTGCGGCGCTCTGGAAGGGCCTCGAGCCGGCCGCTGGCAAGCTCGGCTGGCGCATCGACGGCCTGCCCGCGCCGCCCGGCAAGAAGGCGCCGGACTGTTCGCTCAACTTCAACGACGACACGAGTTTCGCGGCCAACTGCTCCGGCAAGGTCGGTCCGGCGACCGTAGCGGGTCCGACGCTCGACTTCACCTCCGCCAAGCTGCCCGCACTGAGCCTCAAGGTTTCGGGCTCGTGGGAGACAGTCTCCGAATGCGCCGGGCCGGACGGCGCCTGCGATTGGCTCGAGATCTGGGTCGCCGAGGTCATCGACGGCAAGGCCCAGACGCCCGTTGTGCTGCAGCGTCCGAAATCGCCAGGTACCTCGACGTGGCTCGCCGTCGACGTCGACTTGAAGGCCTACGCTGGCAAGAAGGTGCAACTCGGTTTCACGTTCGCCGCGGACGATTGCATCGAAAACTCCGGCACGGGGCCCTTCATCGACGACATCATGGTTGTCGATAGCGCCTGCACCGCGGGCGCGAGCTGCGACGACGGCAACAGTTGCACCGACGACGCATGCGACAGCAAGACCGGCGCCTGCCTGCACATCAACAACGACGCGCAGAAGTGCGAGGACGGTGACCTCTGCACCGGTCCGGACAGCTGCTCGGCCGGCAAGTGTGTCAGCGGCAAGCCGATCGTCTGCGCCGACGCCGACCTGTGCACGACCAACGAGTCCTGCAACCCGAAGGACGGCACCTGCGTCATCGGCGGCAAGGTCGACTGCAACGACGGCGACGTCTGCACCGCCGACGCCTGCAACGGCAAGACCGGCCTCTGCTCGCACACGCCGATCGCCGGTTGCAAGCCGACCTGCAAGACCGACGCGGATTGCGAGGACCCCGGCCTCTGCCAGACCGTGGCTTGTGTCGACAACACCTGCTCGTACAAGGCCGCCAACGAGGGCGCGCTCTGCGCTGCGAGCGCGCTCTGCACCAACGGGACCTGCGCCGCACAGACCAAGGGCTGGGCCAAGCGCATCGACTCGAACCCGGCCGGCCGCACCTACTGCGTGCTCCGTCACGACGGCAAGGTCGCCTGCTGGGGCGCCAACGACCAGGGTCAGGCGGGCGTCGCCAACAGCAAGGCCAATGTGCTCAAGCCGACGATCGTCGCGGGGGTGGAGAACGTCGTCCAGCTCTCGGTCGGTGACGACCACACCTGCGCGCTCGACAAGGGCGGCAAGGTCTGGTGCTGGGGCGACGACGCCTCGGGCCAGCTCGGCGACAACGGCAGCACCGACCAGGACAAGCCGGTCGAGGCGACGCAGATCACCGACGCGGTGTACGTCACTGCGGGTGGCGACTACACCTGCTGGATCACCAAGGCCGCCACCGTGAAGTGCCTCGGCCTCGGCTCTTCCGGCCGGCTCGGCAACGGCTCCACCAGCAGCAGCAAGACCCCGGTCGACGTCAAGGATCTGACCGGCGTCATCGCCATCGAGGCGCAGTACTACTTCACCTGCGCGCTCAAGAGCGACCGCACGATGTGGTGCTGGGGCTACAACTTCGACAAGCAGCTCGACCCGGGCGTCAGCTC
>JBEARB010000002.1:0-35856 GCA_041163625.1 Pseudomonadota bacterium
TGGGTCGGGCCGGGCGCGGCCTGCGTCGCGCTCGGCCTCGGGGCCGTCTCGCTCTACGGTTGCGACCCCGACCCGGAGGCTCCGGTTCCCGCCGAGTCGCCAACGCCGGCCGATGCCGGCCGGCGCGCGGCACCCCCTCCGCCGGCCCCCGCCGCAATCGACGCACCGGAGCTGGCCGACATCGCCCGTCGAATCGCCGAGCCGGCGGCCGCCTACCACGCGGCGGCCGAGAAGCGGCGCGAGGCTGCGCTCGCCAAGGTCGACGAGGGCGCCAAGGTCGTGCGCGGGCTCTACGAGGGCGGAAAGCTGCTGTTCTACAAGGGCGACGGGAATCTCAGCGAGGACGGCCAGACGGTGATGAAGCTGCTCGCCCAACTCGAGCGGCACGGCGTCGCGACGCGTCCCTACAAGCTCGAGCGCGTGGACGAGGCCACGGCCGGCGTCGTGGCTGCCTTCGCCGCGGAACGCAAGGCCCTGCTCGCCGCGGCGAAGACGCCCGACGCCGCGCGCGTGGCGGCGGTGGGCGCCCGTTGGATGCGCAGCGGCAAGGGCACCGAGCTCGAGTTGATGCAGGCCGGCGGCGACAAGCTCACGCCGCTCGACCGGAAGCGCCTCGCCGACGGCCTGCACGCGGTGCGCACGGCCGCGGAGGCCACGCGTCCGGCGTTGTGGAAGGCCGACGTCGAGATCGCACGCTGCGTCGTGCGCTACTTCGTCGACTTCCTGTACGCGAGGCCGGCGCATCCGCACGAGACGACCAGCCCGGCCACGATCCGCCGCCTGGCCGACAAGAACGCCGACGAGCTGCTCGCGCGTTTGGGCGACAAGCGCGGTGCCATCGCCAACGAGATGCGCGCGGCATGGCCGTCGCACCCGCAATACGCCGCCCTGCTCGGCGCCGTGGACCGCTACGCCGGCTTCGTCGCCGATGGTGATTGGGACAAGCTCCCGTCGCCGCCGGGCAAGGTCGTGAAGAAGGGCGCGCGCGGCGCGTTCGTGACCGCGCTGCGGGCGCGCCTGGCCAAGGAGGGCTACACCGTCGGCAGCGGCGACGTGTTCGACGCCACGCTCGTCGAGGCGGTGGAGCGCTTCCAGCGCCGGCATCAGCTCACGGACGACGGCGAGGTCTCCCGCTCGACGATTCGCGAGCTCGACGTGTCTGCGGCCATGCGACTGCGCCAGCTGCGGCTCGCGCTCGAGCGGATGCGCGAGGCCAACGCCCGCGACCCGGAGACCTTCTTCGTTTGGGTCAACGTCGCGGGCCAGTTCGTGCGGGTCTACGACGGCGGCAAGGTGATTCGCGAGCACCGCGTCATCGTCGGCAAGGACAACGAGGACATCGACTACGAGGCGCGGATCAAGGGGCGTATCAACCGTACCAAGCTGTTCTCGGCCAAGATGAGCAAGGTCACGCTCGCGCCGCGTTGGTATCCGACGCCGCGCGTGGTCGATCTGGAGCTCGGGCCCGCTCTCGCCAAGGATCCGGACTACTTCGAGAAGCACGGCTACGTCTCGGAGATGAACGCGGACGGCTCCGAGCGCGTGTACCAGAAGTCGGGACCGACCAATCTGCTCGGCGTGGTGAAGTTCCAGTTCCCGAACAAGCACGCGATCTACATGCACGACACGCCGTCGCGGCACCTGTTCAAGAAGTCGCGCCGCGCCTACAGCCACGGCTGCATCCGGCTGGAGAACCCGGTGGCGATGGCGAATTTCGTGCTGGGTCGCGACAAGGGCTGGAACAAGTCCAAGATCAAGAAGATCCTCGACGAGCGCGAGGAGAAGATCGTGATGCTGAAGACGCCCATCCCCGTGCACATCGACTACGTCACCGCCACGGTCGACGAAGACGGCGAGGTGCAGTTCTGGGGCGACGTCTACGGCTACGACCAGGCGTTCTTCACCGGGCAGCTGCCGGTCGAAGAGGTCGAGGAGTACAAGGCGGCGTCGACGCGAGGGCTGCTGTAGACATGGGTGACGGCGAGGAACGCGGGCCCGAGGACGGCCCGGACGACGACCTGGGGCCTCCCCGCAACCGCTTCGAGATCCGCATCCTGCCCGACGGGTCGGTCGTCTTCGTCGACCTGCCCGGGGGACTGGCAGAAGTGGCTCAGGTTGTGGCAGGGTCCGCGCCGGAGATGGAGCGCCCGTCCGAGGCCTCCGACGGTGACGACCCATGATGCGCCTCTGCCCGCTCTGCGGACAGCGTACCGAAGAAGCCCGCTGCCCGACCGACGGCACCGCGACCCTGGTGCTGGCGCAGAATCCGGACAGCAGGCTGACGGAAGGCGCCGAGATCAACGGCCGCTACCGCATCGGCAAGCTGATCGGGCAGGGCGGCTTCGGTGCCGTGTACCGCGCGACGGCGCTCGCCACCGGCAACGAGATCGCGATCAAGGTCCTCGGCGTCTCGCTCGACAACGACGAGCCCGAGCTGATCCAGCGCTTCTACGCCGAAGCGCAGATCACCGCCGCGCTCAAGCATCCCAACACGATCCGCGTCTTCGACTTCGGTCAGACCGACTCGGGTGCGCTCTACATCGCGATGGAGTTGCTGACCGGCCAAGCGCTCAACGAGCTGCTGCGTGAGCGGCGGCGTGCCGGGCGCGCGCTGACCCAGGAAGAGGCCGCGAACATCGCGAGCCAGACGCTGCGCTCGCTCGGTGAAGCGCACGCGAAGGGGCTGGTCCACCGCGACCTGAAGCCGCACAACATCTTCCTGAACGAGGTCGCCGGCGACGATCCGGTCGTGAAGGTGCTCGATTTCGGCATTGCCAAGCGCCTCGGCAGCAACCTCACGGGGACGGGCCAGGCGTTCGGAACGCCGACCTACATGAGCCCCGAGCAGGCGCAGAACCGCGGCATCGACGCGCGCAGCGACCTCTATTCGCTCGCTTGCGTGATGTATCAGTGCGTCACCGGCTCGCCGCCTTTCGAGGGCGACAACCCGCTCGCGGTGCTGCTGAGCCACGTCACGGACACGCCGCAATCGCTGAAGGTCCGCTCGGTGGTGCCGCTCTCGGACGATTTCATCGCGATCATCGAGCGCGCGCTCGCCAAGTCGCCCGATGATCGCTACGCCACCGCGCAGGAGATGCGCGCCGCGCTCGACCGCTGCGGCCCGGCGCCCGAGGGTGAGGCCGCAGCCGCTGGCAAGCTGGGCACCAACGTCGACGACGAAGCGACGAGGGCGTACTCGCCGGCTCCTTCGGAGATCGCCGCGACAACCGACCAGGGGCGCGAGATTCACCCGCCGGTCGACGTCGACGGAGCGACCGCGGCCACGCCCGCGTGGGGCAGCGGATACACCGAAGCCTTCATGCTGCGCGGCGACGACGCGGAGCAGGCGGTCAAGGCGGCGGACGACGAACCGGAGCTCGCGGCTGTGCCGACGCCGAGCAAGGGCGGAAAGGGAATCCTGTTCGCGCTCGTGAGCGTGCTGGTGCTGGCGGGCGGAGCGTTCGCGCTGCTCGGCGGCAACAAGCCGGCGCCCGCGCCGGTGGAGCCGAGTCCGGTCGCGCCGGCGGAGGTCGACGCCGGCCCTGCGCCCACCGCCGCGGCGGACGCCGTCGCGGCAGCGCCCGGCGACGCCGGCGCGGTCGCTGCTACGGCCGACGTGGCGCCGACGCCGGCAGCCCCCGACGCGGCCGAGGCGGTCGTCGACGCGGCGCCGGCGGGACCGGTGCAGGTCGAGTTGAAGTCCGAGCCCGCCGGTGCCTCGGTGCGGGTCGATGGCAAAGAGATCGGCAAGACGCCGTTGCCGATCGAGGTCAAGCCCGGCGACCGCGTGCGCGTGCTGCTGATGCGGGCCGGCTACCGCGACCGCGAGGTGCTGATCGAGGCCGATCAGGCGCCGTCGCGTCTGGTGGAGCTGACCGAGGACGCCAAGCCCAAGCCGCGGCCCAAGCCGCGCCCGCGGCCCAAGCCGACCGAGACGCGCCCGAAGCCCACGACCAAGAGCGCGCTCGAGGAGCGCCTGTAGGTCCGATGCTCGAGTCGCTGTCCATCGTCATCCCTGCCTACAACGAGGCCGAGCGTCTGCCGGCGAGCCTGGCGGCCATCCGCGCCTGGGCCGACGTCGCCGGCATGCCCGTCGAGATCTTGGTCTGCGACGACGGCTCTTGCGACGAGACCGCCGAGATCGTGCGTGCCGCCGCTGCCGATGACGCCCGGATCCGCTTGGTCTCGCTCGGCCGAAACCGCGGCAAGGGCGCAGCCGTGCGGCACGGCGTCCTGCAGGCCCGGCACGCCTGGGTGCTGATCAGCGACGCCGACCTGTCGACGCCGATCGAAGAGGCCGAGCGATTGGCCGCTGCCGCGAAGGCACGCGGTGTGCCGGTCGCGATCGGCTCGCGCGACGTCGACGACAGCGATATCGAGGTGCATCAGCCCTGGTACCGCGAGGCGATGGGACGGACCTTCAACCGGATCGTGCAGACCCTGGCGGTGCCCGGCGTGCGCGACACGCAATGCGGCTTCAAGCTCCTGCGCACCGATGTCGCGGTCGCGGCCTTCGATCGCGCGACGGTCGACGGGTTCGCCTTCGACGTCGAGCTGCTCATGCTGGTCCGCAAGCTGGGGCACGCCATCGTCGAGGTCGGCGTACGCTGGCGCAACGACGACCGGAGCACCGTCGACCCGCTGCGCGACAGCGCCCGCATGTTCACCGATGTCGTGCGCCTCCGGTGGCGCCACCGCTGAGTCTAGTCGCCCACCGTGCCCGCTGCGGCGCGGACCTCGCGCAGGCTGGCGTCGCCGACGCGCAGGGTCTCGTCGCTCGTCGACCACCACGCCCAGCCCTCGCGGCCGAGCGGTCCCGCTCGCAAGAGGACACGTTGCGTCGCGAACGGATGCCACGCCTTCACGCTGCCCGGTAGCCACTCGATGCGGACCAGCGCAGCGACGAGCGCATCCCCGCCCCGCCGACCCGGATGCACCGAGACTTGCCCCGGCGCGTCGCGCAGCGCCTGCACGTCGTCGGGCGAGAGTCGGGCGGGTTCGGCGTGATCGGGATCGGGCCGCAGCACGCCGCCGACCAGCGTGCCGCCGCGATGCTCGAGGTAGAGCGATTCGCCCCCGGTCGCGAGCAGCAGCGCTGCCACGAGCCAGCGCGCGTCGGGGCGGGGCAGCGCGCGTGCGGCACCGGCCACGGCGACGGCCACCAGCGGCGCGCCCAGGCAGCCCAAGAGCGCCAATGGGGTGGGCCCCGGCCGGCCCGCGATGGCGAAGATGGCGAGCGCCAGCCAGATCGGACCGGTCGCCGGCGGCCCGCCCGAGCGTCGGAGCACCTGGCCTGCGAGCACGACGAGCGGCGTCCCGGCGAGCGCCGCGAAGAAGGTGCCGAGGACGGGCGTCGCGTCCGCGTCGCCGACCAGTCCCGCCGACGGGGCCCGCAGCGTCGCGATCATCGCGTTCCAGAAGTCCTTGGCGTGGTCCGCACCGATGGCCTGCGTGAGCAGGGCCGCCCAGACCGCCAACGCGGCGACCCACGCGACCCAGATCGGGCGCGCTCGGAGCTGGGTCGCCGAATCCTCGGGCTCGCGGGCGCCGGGGGCCATCGCCAGCCAGACCGCCGACGGGACCGCCAGCCACAGCCCCAGCGGCGCCGCCAGCGTCAGGCCGGTCAGGCCGACGCCGCCGACGCAGGCCGCCACGCGCGGGTGGCGTGCCAGGGCGGCGGTGGCCCAGATGACGGCCAGCAGCCCGCTCGCGATCAGCCCCTCGGCGCCGATGTCGAGCAGCGCCGTGCGACTCGCCGGCCAGAGCAGCAGCGCGAGCGGAGCCGCCGTGGCGGCGGCGCGGTTGCCCCATCGCCAGGCGACCGCCACCACACCGGCGAGCTGCGCGGCCGCGAGCAGCGCGCGCCAGACGGGCAGAACCGCACTCGCGGCGCCGAGCTTGCCCAGGAAGCCGAGCGCTCCGGCGGGCGGGGGATCCACGAAGCCCTGCACGATCGGCCGCGCGCTCGCTCCGAATCCCGCGTCGCTCGCCACCACGAACAGCCAGACCGCCACGGCCGTCGCGATCGGCGCGAAACGCGCGTAGGAGCGGCGCGGCGCATCGCTCATCGCGAGCCCTCCGCGGCGGGCGACGCGAGCGCGAGGCAGCCCATCCGCCAATCGTGCCGCCGAGCGCTGTAGCGGACTTCGAGCGCGTCGTGCGGTCCGACCCCTGGCACGGCGAAGTCGAAGGGCACGGCGCTGACGTCGTCTTCGACGTCGACCCGGCCGACGGACTTCCCGTCGACGACGAATTCGACGGTGAGCGCGGCGCCGTGGCCGGAACCCTCGACCAGCCCCAGGCGACCCCGAAGGCGCGGACCGAGGCTTGGATTGGGGTAGTGGATCGTGGTGGCGGTCCCTGTCGGCGCGGGATGCATCCACACGCAGCGCCGGGTCTCTCCGCCCAGCCGCGCGACGTAGGGACCGACGAAGGCCCAATCCTCGCGGCCGCAGACGTGTCGCCCGCTCTTCGGCTCGTAGCGACACGGCCGCGCGCCGCGGCGTTGCACGGTCGCGTCCGGCAGCGCAGCCGTCGCCTCGAAGCCCTCGGCGACCTCGACCAAGCGCGCGCCGCCGGCGGGCAGGGCGAAGGCGAGCACGGCGCAGACGACACCGAACGCGGCGACGCCGGCGAGCACGGCGCGACGCAGCCCGGCGCGCGGGTCGGCGGCCGAGGCGGCGGGAACGTCGTGGCGGTGGGGGTCGGGCATCGTGTCCTCGGCCGCAGCGTGGCGGCAGCGCTGTCTACCGCGCCGCGTCCCTCGGCGACAAGCCGCGCGACGTTGCGACCTTCGATTGACCTTCGTGCAGGGCTCCGCTACCTTCCCCGCGACCCAGCGTCCACCGCCTCGCGCGCGTGCCGTAGAAATCGGGTCTGGCCCTGTAGACGCACGACGCGCCAGGGCCGAAAGCCCGGCCCAAGCGCCGGGTCGACCACCCCGGACTCAACGCCGGGGCTCGGAAAGACGGTGATCCCGACCTCCCTGGTGCCGACGATCCTGGTACTCGCTCCCCTGCCGCTGCAGGCCCTGCTGGCCTTGTGGCGCGCGGCGCTCGAAGGCGCCCCGGAGTTGCCGATCGTCCAGCCGCCGCTCCTGAACGCTGCGTTGCCGCACGCGTTCTTCGGACCGTGGGTTGCCGCCGTCTCTGCCGAACCCCAGCGCGCCCTTCTCCGCAGCCGTTCATCGGCGCCGCCGCGACGCGCAACCTGGCCTCCGTCGCGGCCCGGAGGGGGTTGAGCCCGGGCCTTCCCGCCGCAGGAGAGCGGTCGGAGGTGCCTGTCCCATGAAGCGCATGCTCATCAGCGTGGACCTCGAAGAGTCCCGCGCAGCCGTCGTCGAAGACGGTAAACTGACCCACCTGGAGATCGAGCCTGTCGCTCGTGATACCTGCAAGGGCAACATCTACCGCGGCGTCGTCGCGCGTGTGGAGCCCTCGCTGCAGTCGGCCTTCGTCGACTTCGGTCGCGACAAGCAGGGCTTCCTGCCGGTCGGCGAAATCCATCCGCTGCTGCGCCCCGACGGCGCCGACAAGCGCGCTCCGATCCAGGAGCTGATCAAGGCCGGCCAGCAGATCGTCGTGCAGGTGCAGCGCGACGAGATCGGCCAGAAGGGCGCCACGCTCTCGACCTTCGTCTCGCTGCCGGGCCGCTACCTCGTGCTGATGCCCGAGAGCGACAAGACCGGCGTGTCGCGCAAGCTGAGCGACAGCGCGCGCGAGCGGGTCAAGGAGCTCACCGACACGATGAAGGTGCCCGACGGCTTCGGCTTGATCGTGCGCACCGCCGGCGAGACCGCGACCAAGCTCGAGCTCTCCAAGGATCTGGTCTACCTCAGCCGCCTCTGGGAGCACATCCAGGAGCAGTCGCAGAAGGGCCGCGGCCCGACGCTGCTGTACCAGGAGCGTAGCCTCGCGATTCGCTTCGTGCGCGACTACTACCGCCGCGACATCGAAGAGATCGTCATCGACGACGACGACGCGGCAGACGAGGTCGGCGCGTACCTCTCGGTGCTGATGCCGAAGAACCTCTCCTGCATCGAGCGCTACTCGGGCACCGTGCCGCTGTTCGCGCGCTACGGCGTGCAGAGCCAGGTCGAGGACGTGTTCTCGCGCCAGGTGCCGCTGCCCTCGGGTGGATCGATCGTCATCGACCAGACCGAGGCGCTCGTCGCGGTCGACGTCAACTCGGGTCGCGTCAAGGGCAAGGACATCGAGGACACTGCGCTGCAGACCAATATCGAGGCGGCACAGGAGGTGGCGCGCCAGCTCGTGCTGCGTGACCTCGGTGGCTTGGTCGTCGTCGACTTCATCGACATGCGCGACCGCAAGAGCGTGCGCGAGGTCGAGAACGCGTTGAAGAACGCGATGAAGCTCGACAAGGCGCGGCACAAGATCGGCCGCATCTCCGAGTTCGGCCTGATGGAGCTCTCGCGCCAGCGGCTGAAGTCGTCGGTCAACAAGGGCGCGTTCGAGAGCTGCGGGCACTGCTCGGGGACCGGCTTCTCGCGCACGACGCCGTCGGTCGCGGCCTCGGTGCTGCGCCGGATCTACGAGCTCGTCGGCAAGGGCGGCGTCTCCTACGTGATCGCGCAGGTGCCGCCGGAGGCCGCGAGCTTCCTGCTCAACAACAAGCGCCGAGAGCTTTCGGAGATCGAGCGCCAGTACCACGTCAGCATCGAGATCGTCGCGGTCGAAGGCATGAACGGCACGCAGGTGACCATCGAGCACTTGAGCAAGGTGCCCGAGAAGTCGGGCGCCGAGCGGCTCAAGGTGGCGCGCTTCGACCGCGTCGCGCAGCAGCTCGACCTGGTCCGCAATCGCCTGCTGAACATGGAGGAGACGCGCATCGAGCGGCAGCTCGCCAAGCGGCTCTCCGGCGCTCGCATCGACTACGCCGAGGTCTACGCCGATGTCGGCGAGTCGACCGCCGACGTGCGCGCAGAGGAGACCGCCGCTCGCAAGGCTGCGGCCGACGCCGCCGCCGCGCGGGCCGCCGCGATGCCCAAGCCGCGCCCCGCCCCCGCCGCGCCGACGCCGGCTGCGCTCGACGAAGATCTCGAGCCGCCGCGTCCGCAGGGATTCTTCGGTTGGCTCGGAGGCCTGTTCGGCATGGGCAAGCCCGCGCCGACCGCGGACATGAGCGTGCTCGACGAGCCCGCGTTCGCGTCGGCTTCGCTGCCAGAGCCCGAGCCGGAGTCGGCACCGGCGCCCGCACCGCGGACCGCGCCTGCTGCTGCCGCGTCGGACGATGACGAGGACGGTGAGGGTCGGCGTCGCAACAAGCGTCGCCGTGGGGGCCGCCGCCGTCGCCGCGACGAGGACGACGCGGGCGACGACGCTCAGGCTGCGCGGTCGGAAGACCGGGACGGCGACGACGACTCCGACGACGACGGCGAGGGCCGCGAGGCCGCGCATTCGTCCGAGGATGGCGAGGACAGTGACGGTCGCCGTCGCCGCCGCCGTGGTGGTCGCCGCCGCCGCAAGGGCCGCGACGAGGACGGCGCCCGCGACGAGGGCAGCGAGGGCGACGATGCGGTCGCTGCCGAGGGGGGCGACGACGCCGAGTCCGCCGACGCGAAGGCCGACGACGACGGCGCACAGGCCGGCTCGGACGAGAGTGAAGGGCGCTCGAGCCGCGGCCGCCGCCGCCGCCGTCGCGGTCGTCGCGACGACAGTGGTGCCTCCGAGGTCGACGGCGACGAGTCGTCGGCCGAGGCGAGCACGGACGAGGTCGCGGACGAGGCCGAAATCGCGCTTGCCGGCGCGGCTGACGCCGTCGCCGACACATCCGAGTCCGCCGATGGCGCCGAAGCGGCCGATGCCGCTTCCGAGCCCGTCGACGGCGTCGCCGCCGAAGCGAGCGCCGACGGCGAGGCATCCGAGGCCGACGCATCGAACGGGGTCGAGGCTGCGGCCGACAGCGCCGACGAGACGACCGCCGTCGACGCCGCGGCAGAGGGCGACGTGCCTGCCGAGGACGCCGGTGTGGCGGCCGAGGCGGACGGCGATGCCGACGGTGAGGCCAACGGCGAGGCGGTCGAGGCTGCCGCGGCCGAGGTCGAGTTGACCGACGTCGGGGCGCTCGTCGAGGCCGAGATCGCGCGCCTGACCGAGGCCGGCTTGGCGGCACCGGAGCCGACCGAGGGCGAGCCCGAAGAGGTCGCCCCGCTTGCGCCGAAGAGCCGCTTCGTCGTCGATCTCCGCAGCAACGGCGGCAACGGATGACGGGAGTGTCCGCGCAGGAGGGCGCCAGCACGGGCCCGCTGGTTCTGGTGGTGGACGATGATCCGGCCAACGTGACCAGCCTGCGCAAGATCTTGAGTCGGGAGCAGCACCGCGTCGAAGCGACCACCGACCCCCGGGCGGCCATGCGCCGCCTCGCGGCCGGCGACGTCGCGGTGCTGCTCACCGACTTGATGATGCCGGAAATCGACGGTCTGGAGCTGTTGCGCGCCGCCACGCGCGTCTCGGCCGACACGACGGTCGTCATGATGACCGCCTACGGCACCGTCGAGACCGCCGTCGCCGCGATGAAGGACGGCGCCTACGACTTCATCACCAAGCCACTGCGCCGCGCCGACGTGGTGCGCGCGGTCGGTCGGGCGCTCGAGCGGGCTTCGCTCGCGCGAGAAAATCGCGTCCTCCGCGCCGAGCTCGAGCGGGCCGGGCGCAGCCGCGAGCTGATCGGCAAGAGCCCGGCGATGCAGCAAGCGGTCGAACTGCTCGAGACCGTCGCGCCTGCCCGCAGCACGGTGCTCCTGCTCGGCGAGAGCGGTACGGGCAAGGAAGTCTTCGCCCGCGCGCTGCATCAGCTCAGTGGTCGTGCCGAGGGCCCCTTCGTCGCGGTCAACTGCGCCGCCATCCCCGACGCATTGCTCGAGTCCGAGCTCTTCGGTCACGAACGTGGCGCCTTTACCGGCGCCGTCGCGCGTCGCGACGGCAAATTCCAACTCGCCCACGGAGGGACGCTGCTCCTGGACGAGATCGGCGATCTGCCGCTGCCCCTGCAGGGCAAGCTGCTGCGTGCGCTGCAAGAAGGCGAGGTCGAGCGGGTCGGTGGCGGGCGGCCACAGACGGTCGACGTGCGTGTGATCGCCGCCACGAACCGAGATCTCCGCGCCGAGGTCTCGGCGGGGCGCTTCCGAGAAGACCTCTATTGGCGCCTGGACGTGATCCGCATCGAGCTGCCTCCGCTCCGCGAACGAGACGGCGACGTACCGGCGTTGGCGCACCACTTCCTGCGCCGCTTCGCCGCATCCAACCGGCGCGAACTCGGTGGCTTCGAGCCCGCGGCGCTCGACGCCCTCTGCGCCTGGCGCTGGCCGGGCAACGTGCGCGAGCTGGAGAACGTGATCGAGCGCGCGGTCGTGCTCGCGCGCGGCGATCGCGTCGCGATGGCCGATCTGCCGAGTCATCTGCAGTCCGTGACGCCAGCGCCGCGGCAGCTCAGCTTCCCGGTCGGCACACCGCTGGCCGAGATCGAGCAGGCCGCCATCGAGGCGACGCTCCGGATGACTGGCGGCGACAAGCGGAGAGCAGCGGCGCTGCTCGGAATCGCCGTGCGAACGATCTACCGCAAGTTGGATGGCGGCGCCGAGGACTCCCCCGGCGCCGGCTCCGAAGGAGACGAGGGATGACGCGGGCTCTACAGGATGCGTTGGGACGGCCGCTGGCGAGCGCCGGGATCGCGCTCGAAGACGCGCTGGCGGCGCGGGACTCCGGCGCCGCGATCACCGCGGTGGTCGACGGGATCGCCGCAGGGCAGGGCGTCGACGCCGTCATCGACGCCTTGGTCGCCGACCGACTCGAGCGCGACGCCGGCGGCCTCGGCATGTGGGTGGCCTTGCTCGACGATGCTCGCCGCGCGGCCCAAGATCAGGACGAGCTGCGCCGTGCGCTGCCGATCGCCATCGCCGCCGGGTGGCTCGCCGAGGCCACGCCGGGCGCAGCCGCGACCGACGCGGCCGTCGAGTCTGCGACGCTCGACCGCCTGCGCGACGAGGCCGCCTCGGAGGTCGAGGCGGCGCTGGTCGGCCAGCTCTACGGCGATGTCGGGCGGCTGGGCGCGTTGGCGCCGGTCGTGGCGGCCGTGGTGGAGCTTCGTCCGGCTTGTGCGCCCGAAGTCGCGGCCCGCCTGCTGGCCCGCCTCGCGGGGACGCTCGCTGCGACCCCGCAGACCGACGTCGCGGCCGAACACGTGGCTCGCGTCGAGAAGATCGTCGCCTCGCGAGAGCCCATCTTCGCGGCGCAGCAGGCCGAGCGCGCCGCCGCCTTCCAAGAGGCCCGCTTCCGCGCGCACCTGACCGACGGCGAAGCCGCCGCCGCCGAGCGCGCGATGGCCAAGGCCGCCGCCTACGGCGTCCCACGCGCCCTGCTGGCCGGCTCGCTCGGGCTGGCGGCCGCCGAGCGGATGTTGCGCTTCGACGCCGGCCTGGACGCGGCCGTGTTCCGGCGCGTCGGCTGGGCCGATGTCGCCTGGCTGCTGCGCGTCGTCGAGGCCGTCCGTCGCCTCGAGGTGCGGCACGGCGCACCGGGCTGGATCGACCTGCTGCTGTGGGCGACCTGGCTGGTGCAGGATTTCGGCCGCTACGACCTCGCCGCCGAGCGTCGGCCGGCGTTGCCGGATGCGGCGGTCTTGGCGCAGACCTGGGACCACGGCCCCGAGATCGCCCGCGTCGTCGCGGCCATCGGTGACGGTGACGGCCCCGGCGCGAGCGCCGCGCTGCGTGGCTACCTGATGATGGGCCTGCCCGAGGCGCCGCTCGCAGCCTCGCTCGTCGAGGCCGCGTTCCTCGACCCGCGCGCCGGTTCGGGCGTCGCGCTCGCTGGCGCCGTCGGCGTGATGACCGCGGCCGCCGGATTGTTCGCCGGCGTGGGTACCAACCCGCACCGCGAGCGCGCGCTACTCGCGGCGGTTCGCTACCTGACCAGCGCGCGGGCCGATGCTCCGCTTGCGACCTTGACGCTTCGCCTGCTCGATCTCCGCGAAGGCGGGCGTTCTGCCCGGCGGCTCGAGCCGTTGCCCTGGGGCAGCGACGACCTCGCGAGCGCCGTCGTCGCTTGACGCGCGAGCGCCCCGGCGTCGACACTCCCGCCTCGATTGCGCGGCGTTCGGTCGTGCCGGAGGAGTCTCGAGATGCATCGTCGTCACGTCGCGCCGTTCGCGGTCGCGCTCGCGTTCAGCCTGTTCGCTACGGGCTGTGGCAAGAAGAAGGAAGAGGCGCCCGCCGCCGCCGAGGCCGCCAAGGCCGGTGCGGACGCTGCTGGCAAGGTCGCGGAGGGGGCCGCCGCCGCTGCCGCGGAAGTCGTCGCCAAGGTCGAGCCGCCACCGGCCGACGTGAAGCTCGAGGTCGGTGACAAGGTCGTCGCGTGGACGTCGATCAAGTCGATCAGCGCAGCCTTCGACGCGATCGAGGCCGTGGCCGGCAAGCTCGGCCTCGCGCCGCCGGGGGCGTCGCTGCGCAACGCCGCGTACGACGACCTCACCAAGACCCTCTCGGGTATCGGCATCACGGGCCACGAGTGGCTCGACAAGAACGGCGCGGTGCATGTGCTCTTCCAGGACGCCGACCCGAACCAGCCGCAGAACGGAGTCGTGGTGATGCTGCCCGTGACCGACAAGGCCAAGGCGCTCGACGCGCTGGTGATGGCCAAGAAGGGCGCCGAGGCCGCGGGCCACGAGGCGATGATGCCGCTCGGTCGGCAGAACGCGTACATCGACTTCGTCGGCAAGCACCTCGTGCTGACCGCCGATCCCGCGCGCTTTGCCGCGGTCAAGGCCGTCGCGGGCCGGATCGCCGCGCTCGACGTGCCCGCCCTGGTGTACGTCGGCGCCGCCGTGAAGGACGCCGCCGCGCAGCACAAGGAAGAGATCGAGGCGATGCTCGGTCAGCTGGAGCTGATGGCGAAGAACAGCAAGGAGCCCGGCAGCGCCGCGTCGATGGCCTACTACGCCACGACCTTGCGCGAGTGGCTGGCCAGCATCGACCGCATCGAGGTCCTGCTCGACGCCAACGTCGACGACGTGCAGTTGTCGCTGCGGATGCAGCCGACCGCCGGCAGCAAGCTCGCGCGCCAGATGGGCGCGAACAAGGGGCGCGACGCCTCGGCGCTCGCGGCCTCGCTGCCCGCAAACGCCTACCTCACCGCGATCGGCTCGCTCGACCCCAAGGCCAACGCCGACCAGATCGACGAGTCGCTCAAGCTGCTCGCCGAGGTGCTGCGCCTCGACGACAAGGCGGTCGAGGAGCTCAAGGGTGATTTCCGCTCGGCCATCGAGAAGCAGACCGGCGACAGCGCGTTCGCGCTCTACCCCGACGGCGACGCCGCGCTCGGCCTGATGGCGTTCGCCAAGGCCACCGATCCAGAGGCCGCGCTCAAGCTCTTCAAGAAGATCGGGTCGATGCTGATGCTCAAAGCGGTCGAGGCCGAGGAAGCCCGCGCGGCTGCCCGCGACCCGAAGGCCGGCAGCAACCCGCAGCTCGCCATCGTCAAGAAGTCGCTCGCCGAGCAGAAGGTCGAGCCGATGATCACCGCCTTCGGGCCGATCGCCAAGGAGGCCGGCGTCACCGTCACCGCCAACGCGACCAAGGCCGACGACACCAACTGCGAAGTCGTCGACTTCGCCTTCGACTGGGCCAAGATCTCCGCCTCGAGCGGCGGCGACAGCGAGATCGAGATCGCCAAGCGCACCATCGGCGACCGCATGGCGATTGCCCTGTGCACCGGCAAGGACCGCATCGTCGCGACGATCGGCCCGAGCGCCTTCGAGCAGGGCCGTCGCGCCGCGCAGGGCAAGGTCGGCGGTCTCTCGGAGGCGCCGGTCTACAAGGCCGCCGCCGCCGCGAGCGTGAGCCACCCGCTCTGGCTCGCGTACATCAACACCGGCGCCGCCGTGGCGGCCTTCTCGAAGGCGTTCCCGCAGGGGACGCAGCTCGGTCTGCCGGCGGACCGCGCCGTGACCATCGGCTGCAACCATCGCGAGCGCTCCTACGCCTGCGAGCTCGACGTGCCCGTCACGCTCGTCGGCGCGCTGCAGAAGCTCGGCATGCGCGGCGGCCGCGGCGCGCCGCCGCCGGCGATGCCCTAGCGACGAGACGATGCGGCGGCTCGGCACGCGGCTCGGCTGCGCGCTCCTGGTGGGGCTCGGTTCGGGGCCTGCGTGCCGGCCACCGCTCATCGTAGACGATTCGGCCGCTGCGGACGTGCTCGATGGCAGCGCCGCGGCTGATACCGCATCCGACGCGCTCGCCGCGAACGACTCCGGGGCAATGCCGCTGAACCTACCGAGCCTGGCCGGGCCGTGCACGCCCGCCGAGACCCGCTGTGCCGGTGTCGAGCTCGACACCTGCGCCTCCAAAGGCGACGGCTGGGTGCGAGCGGCCTGTTTCCCGGGGACGTTCTGTGAGGACGGGGCCTGCAAGCCAATCGGAACCAATCTGGTGCTCGTGTTCGATACCTCGGGCTCGATGAGCGCGCAGGTTCCCGGCGTGGCGTGCGAACAACTCGGTTATCCCGACTGCACGCCGGAGAAGGGATGCACGCGCATGGACGTGAGCAAGACGGTCTTCAAGAAGATTGTCGCGGGTCTGGACCCGGGCCGCGATCGCGTCGCCTTGCTGCATTTCCCCGCCCGGATCGAGCGCATCGCCGGTTCGAACTGCGCCGAAGGTCTGGTCGCCGGCTTCGGTCAAGTCGGCGGCGACGACGGCGCTCAGTCGGTGACGGACAAGACCGCCTGGTTCTGGACATCGCTGCACGAGATCCTCTCGGTGCCCTTCCCGCGCACCGGCGCCGAAGCCGCCGGCGCCCCGCAGGCGATGGCGAGCTGGATGGACGGGACCGAGTCGCTCCTCGGTGTCGGCAGCTGCGTCGGCCCGCCGAATGCGTGCGCCGCGACCCCCGACTGCAGCGGTGGCGCTTGTTGCAACGGTCAATGCGTTCGCCACAGCGATCCGGAGCTGCGCGCCGTGGGCGGTACGCCCCTGGCCAAGACGCTGTTCTACGCCGGTGAATATGTGCGCAACCGGATCGCGGTCGACGGTCGGGGCTGCGCCGGCGACGCCGACTGCGGCACGCCCTACCATCGCTGCCTGCAGGGCGTCTGCGTCGACCCTGCGCGGCACTGCCGCACGACCACCGTCGTCGTCTTCACCGACGGCGGCCAGGACAACGATCCGACCACCTTCTTCGCGCCGCTCACCATCGCGCGTCGGCTCGCGTACGGCCTGAAGTGTCAGGACGACAGTGGCTGTGTGGGCGGCGCGCAGTGCGTGGCTGGGCGCTGTCGCGTCGACAATCCGACCGGCAAGCGCTGCTTGGCCACCGGTGCGCCCTGCCTCCCGACGGCGAGCGAGGGTGATCCGCTCTTCTGCCCGGCCATCCCTGGGGTTGCCACCCGGTGCGAGGAGGATCCGCTCGAGCAGCCCTTCGTGGGTGCGGCCAAGATGACCAACAACGTCCTGCGCGCCGCAGACGGGGCGCCGCTCTCGCTGCGTGTGCAGGTCGTCGACGTCAGCGGATCGGCCGCGATTCCCGGATCCTTCGCGCTCGCGAGCGCCGGCGGTGGCCGCGTCTTCACCGCCGACACCGCCGATCCCGCCGCCCTCCTGGTCGCGCTCGAAGCTGCTTTCGACCTGAAGAACAAGAAGGTCTGTGGCAACACGCAGTGATCGCGGCGGGGATTGTGCTAGCCTTCGCCCGCGCGCGGGGGGCAGGCCCGCGCGTCGGAGGTTCCAGATGCTCGTTTGGTGGAATCGAGGCGTGGTCTTCGCTGCAGCGCTGGTGCTCGCTCTGGGCTGCAGCGAATCGGACAACAGCGTTGACCCGGGCAAGACCGACAGCGAGGTCGGCGATGACAGCGCCGGCGACGCCGGTGACGACGTCGCCGACAGCGGCGGCACGGGCAGCGACGCGGTCGCCGACACCGTCGACGATTCGAGCGCCGCGGACGCGGGCGACGACGCCGTTGTGGACACCGGCAGCGACACCGGCTCCGACACCGCGGTCGGCGACGCCTCCTCCGACACCGGCACCGGCGAGGATGGCGACGCTTCGGACTCCGAGGGCGACACGACCGATCCCGACGGCGACGCGACCGGCGACGTGGGCAAGGTCTGCACCTTCGGCGAGACCCAATGCTCGGGCGCCAAGCTCGCGACCTGCGGTCCGTTCGAGGACGGCTGGATCGAGACGAACTGCTTCCCCGGCCTGACCTGCAACAAGGGCACCTGCGTGCCCGTGAGCAACAACCTGATCATCGCCTTCGACACCTCGGGCTCGATGACCGGCAAGGTCACCGGCTGTACGGCGTCGGGCCAGGCCCCGCCCGACTGCGACCCGACCAAGGGCTGCACCCGCATGGACATCTCCAAGCAGGTGTTCACCCAGGCGCTGAGCAAGATCGACGACAAGGTCACGCGCATGGCGCTGTTCCGCTTCCCGCAGAAGCTCTACTACAAGACCTCGCTCTCGTGCACGACCGGCTTCTACCAGGGCCAATCCAAGCTCTCGACCGACCCGGGCACCACGCAGGGCATCACCCCGAGTTCGAGCTGGTTCTGGGACGAGCTCAACGAGACTGCCTGCGTCGGCTTCCCGAAGGACGCAGCCTTCGAGTCCAAGCAAGAGATCTTGAAGTGGATGGACGGCACCGAGGTGATGGTTCAGCAGGGCACCTGCTCCAACTCGTTGACGACTTGTAAGCCCGTGCCGGGTTGCGCAGGTACCTGCTGCAGCGGCGATTGCTACGTCCACACCGATCCCGAGCTTCGCCCCACCGGCGGTACGCCGATTGGCCGGACGCTGTTCTACATCGGCGAGTACCTCCGGAATTCGGTCGTCATCGACGGCAAGGCCTGCTCGGTCACGGCCGACTGCGGCAACGTGAACTACGTCTGCAAGGACGGTGTCTGCAAAGATCCCGCGCGCTCCTGTCGCGAGACCATCGTCGTGCTGTTCACCGACGGCGGTGAGTCCAACTCGGCGACCAACTACTTCGCGCCCTGGGTGCAGGCCAAGCGCATGGCGTATGGTCTCGGTTGTCAGGCGGATTCGGATTGCGTCGGCGGCACGGTCGACGATCCCATCGTCTGCAAGAGCGGCAAGTGCCTGCCGAAGTTCGAGATCACCGGCTACTACTGCAGCAAGGACATGGCCGCTTGCCTGCCGAGCGCGACCAAGGGCGAGCCCACCTACTGTGAAGGCGAGTGCGTGGAAGATCCGCGCGAGAGCTTCAACCCGAACGTCGCCAACGCCAACGACAACGTGCTGCGCAGCCCGGAT
This sequence comes from Pseudomonadota bacterium, assembly GCA_041163625.1. Classification (GTDB taxonomy): domain Bacteria; phylum Myxococcota_A; class UBA9042; order UBA9042; family UBA9042; genus JACKFC01. The sequence goes on from JBEARB010000002.1 coordinate 18,285, forward strand.
GGCAAGCCGTTCGGCGTGCGCGTCTACGTGGTCGACATCTCGGGCGCGGCCTCGATGAAGAACTCGATGAGCTTGGCGATCTCGGGCAACGGCAAGCTGCTCGGTGCCGACGCCGCCGACCCGGACAAGTTCCTCGCCACGCTCGAGAGCGTCTTCGACATCAAGAACAAGAAGGTCTGCGGCGCCGACTTCTAGCGCGCGGTCTGTCCGCTGCGGGGGGCGTCGGCGAGCGCGGCGGCGCCGATGGTGCCCGCGTCCACGCCGAGGCTGCCCTGGCGCAACGAGAGGCTCGCCGGTGTCACGCCGGCGTCCGCTACGGCGTCGAGCAGCGACGGCTCGAGCAGCGCCAGGCTCGCGGCGATACCGCCCGCGAAGACGAAGCAATCGACATCGAAGAGCGCGTGCAGGTGCGCGACAGCGCGTCCGAGCGCGCCGCCGGCCGCGCGGATCGCGGCGGCGTGCGCAGGCTCCTCAGGGCGCGCGAAGATCGCCCGTACCGCCGCGTCGGGCGACGCGACCGGTTCGCCCCACGCCCGCAGAATACGACACAGGCCTGTCTGCGAGGCGTATTGCTCCAGGCAGCCGCGCCCGCCGCAGCCGCAGGGGGGGCCGTCGGGATCGACGGCGAGGTGGCCGAGCTCGGCTCCGCGACCGCGGTCGCCCCGGATCAACCGGTCGTCCAGGACGAGCGACCCCCCGGTGCCGGTGCCCAGGGCCAGGCAAATCTGTCGAGATTCGCCGCGTCCCGCGCCGGCACGAGCTTCGCCCCAGCCGACGCAGTTCGCGTCGTTGTCCGCCCAGACCGGGACGCCGAGCGCCGCCTCGAGCGCGTCGGGGAGCGCGTGGCCGTCGAGCCACGGTAGATTCGGGCTCTGCAGCACCCGCCGTCCGTCTGCCGAGAGGACACCGGCGATGCCCAAGCCCACGCCGTGCAATGCCGCCGGATCGGCCGCAACAGCGGCGACGCCCTGCGCCAACAATCGGATCAGGGCGTCGGGGGTGCGGTCACCGGCTTCGAGCGACAGCACGGCGCGCTGCTCGACACGACCGGCCGAAACGCGCCCGAATTTCAGCCGCGTGCCGCCGACATCGACGCCGACGCCGCTGATCATGCCGACCGCCGCTGCAGATCCACGAAGACCTCGACGTTGCCGGCTGGTCCCGCCAGCGGGGAGTCGCAGCGGCCCTGCTCGACGAAGCCCAGCTCGGCGGCGGCATCTGCCACGGCATCTGCCGCGGCGGCGCGTAGGGCGTCGTCGAGGACCACGCCGCCCTCGGGAACCTGCGCGGCCGGCAGTTCGAACTGCGGCTTGACCATCGCGAGCAAGCGGCAGTCCGGCGCGCCGCAGCGTGCGACGGCCGGCAGCAGCGCGCGCAAGCTGATGAAGCTCGCGTCGACGACCACGAGGTCGGGACGGTAGGGCAGGGCGTCGGCTTCGAGCGTGCGGGCGTTGGTGCGCTCCATGACCACGACGCGCGGGTCGCGGCGGAGCGAGTCGGCGAGCAGGCCGTAGCCGACGTCGACGGCGATGACGCACTCGGCGCCGCGTTGCAGCAGCGCGTCGGTGAACCCGCCGGTGGAGGCGCCGAGATCCAGCGCCATCGCTCCCTGGACGTCGACACCAAGGCGCTCGAGGGCACCGGCGAGCTTGTCGCCGCCGCGCGAGACGAAGGCGCCGCGTTGCCCGCGCAGCCGCAACCGCGCACCCGGCTTGATCGGTGTACCGGCCTTGTCGACCGGGCGATCGTCGACCAGGACCGCACCGCGCAAGATCTGCCCGCGCGCTTGCTGCAGGTCGTCGCAGAGACCAGCGTCGACCAGCGCCTCGTCGAGCCGCTGTCGACGCGGCTTCATCGCCCGTCTTCGAAGGGCACCGTGCGGGCCTCGCCCTCGCCCTTCATCAGCACTTCGATGCGCGCGTCGACCGCCTCGAGGATCGACTCGGTGCGGCGCGAGAGGGCCATCCCGCGCTCGAACGCGGCGAGACCCTCCTCGAGCGAGAGCTCACCGCTCTCGAGACGCCCCACGATCGACTCCAGCTCCGCGAGCAAGGTCTCGAAGCTGGCCTCGGCCTCGGGGGGGCTGTCCGGGGTGTCTGTGGCCATGCTCGCCTCCTGCGCGCGCCGCGCGTCGCCGTCGCTCTGGATAGCAGCGTGGCGGTCAAAAGACGAGCCGGGGCCTGGGAGCCCGTGGCGGATTGGTCCGCGTGTGACGTCGCGCCCCGATGGTGGTATGGTGTTGCCCCCCGAAGCCGCTGACCGCGGCGCACACGAGGCAGCATGCGCGCACCGCTCGAGCCGATCTGGATCGCGGAGCCCAGCGGAGTCGAGCTCCTCCTCGACCGGATCGGTCGGGCGGATCGGATCGCGATCGACACGGAATTCCACGGCGAGCGATCGTACCTCCCTCACCTGATGCTGCTGCAGATTGGCTTCGACGACGCCATCTACCTCGTCGATCCGCTCGCGGGCGTCGACGTTCGCGCGATCTTCGCGGCGATCCGCGACAGCGGCGCCATCGTCATCGGCCATGCCCTGCACAACGATCTCGAGATCGTCGCGCTCGGCCACGAGATCGTCTTCTCGCGCCTGTTCGACACCCAGATCGCCGCCGCTTTCCTCGGCTTCGGCTTGCAGATCGGCCTCGCCAACCTGCTCCGGCTCGAGCTCAAAGTGCGTCTGGGCAAGGGCTCGCAGATGGCCGATTGGAGTCGTCGGCCGCTGCCCGAGCGTCAGCTCGCCTACGCTGCGGACGACGTGCGATTCCTGCTCGAGTTGCACGATCGTCTCGGCGGTCGCCTGGACGAGATGGGCCGACTCGGGTGGGTTCTGGAGGAATGCGCGCCGCTCGGCGTCCGCGAGCGCTACGGCCGCGACCCGATGCAGTGCTGGCAGCGCGTCAGTGGCGCGCGCAAGCTTCGCCCGAAGGAGGCCGGCGTCCTCGTCGAGCTGGCAGCGGAGCGCGAGCGCATCGCGGCGGAGCTGAACCAGGTCCCGCACTTCTTGCTCAGCGACGAGGCCTTGATCGCGCTCGCACGGATCGCCCCCGCCTCGCTCGCCGACATGGACGGCAATCGGCGACTGAACCACCGCAATATCCAGCGCTTCGCAGATCGATGGCTGGCTGCGGTGGCGCGCGGTGTGCGCAAGCCCCTCGAGACGCCGCCGGGTCGCCCCCCGCCGCCCCCGGGTGTCGAGGCTGTGGCCGGATTGGTCATGCTCCTGGTCGCGGAACTCTCGGCCCGCGAAGGCGTCGCCGCGCAACTGCTGCTGCGGCGGAAGAACGTCATCGAGGCGCTGCAGCAGGGCTGCACCAGTCGGGAAGAGTTGCTCGATCGCCTGGAGCTGCACGGATGGCGCGCGGAGTTGCTGGGCGAACCCGTGTGGAGCCTGCTCGACGGTTCGACCCGCGCTCGGGTGCGCTGCGGCTCTCCCGAGGAGCTCGGCGTGGACTTCGTCGACAAGAACCCAGCCTGACGGTCGAGGTTCAGACGCCGCGGTCGACGTCCGGCCAGAGGATCTTGTGCAGCTGCAGCTGCAGGCGCCCCGGTGCCCGGCTCTCGAGCACCCACGCAGCCAAGTCGGCCGGCTCGACTTCACCGGCGACCGCAGACCACAACACGCTCGCGGCCAGGCCAGCGAGTTCGTCCTCGAGCCGGGCGCGCGCCCAATCGAAGTCCGCTCGGTCCGCGACCACGATCTTCAGCTCGTCCTGGGCCCGGAGGGCGGCGAGGACGTCCATTCGATTGCGCGCCGACTCCGCCGATCCAGGACATTTGAGGTCGGCGATGATCGTGGCCCGCGGATCGAGGTGGGCGACGGGATAGGCCCCACTGGTCTCGATTAGCACCTCGTGGCCCGCCTCGCACAAGGCCTGCACCAAGGGGGCGGCGCCGCGTTGCGCGAGGGGCTCCCCGCCGGTGAGCTCGACCAGCGGCACGGCGAGCTCGGCCACTCGGGCGACGACCTGCTCGATCGTCATCGTCTCGCCGGCTTCGAAGCTGTAGACCGTATCGCACCAGCGGCAGCGTAGCGGGCAACCCGCCAGCCGCACGAAGGTGCAGGGGCGCCCCGCGTGCGTCGACTCGCCTTGGATCGACGCGTAGATTTCGGAGACGCCGACCTTCATGCCGCGGCGCCGCGACCGCCGTCCTTGTTGCGGCGCCAGACCATCCGCAGGCCGTCGAGCGTCAGGAACGCGTCGACCTCGTCGATGGTGTCGGTCTCACTGGCGATGAGCGGTGCGAGCCCGCCGGTGGCGATGACGTGCGGTTGGCTGCCGAGCTCGGCGGCGATCCGCTGGACGAGCCCCTCGACCAAGCCGACGTAGCCGAAGACCAATCCCGACTGCATCGCGGTGGTCGTGGTCCGGCCGATCACCTTGTCGGGGCGGGCGATCTCGACACGCGGCAGCTTGGACGCGCGCGCGAACAAGGCGTCGGCCGAGATGCCAATGCCCGGGACGATGACGCCACCGAGGTACTCACCGCGTGGAGAGATCACGTCGAAGGTCGTGGCGGTGCCGAAGTCGACCACGATGGTCTCGCGGCCCGCGCGCGCGTACGCCGCGATTGCGTTGACGATGCGGTCGGCGCCGACCTCGCGCGGGTTCTCGTACAGGATCGGCATGCCGGTCTTCACGCCGGGGCCGACGACCACGGGCGTGACGTGCAGCCAGCGGCGGCACAGCGACGCGAAGACCTCGGTCAACGGCGGCACGACCGAGCCGATGATCGCGTCCTGGATCTGGCCCGCTCCCATGCCGCGGCGCTCGAGCAAGGTGAGCACCAGCGCGCCGTATTCGTCTTCGGTGGCGCTGCGGCGGCTCTCGATCCGGAGGTGGTCGACGAGCGTCTCGCCGTCATAGACGCCGATGACGGTGTTGGTGTTGCCGATGTCGATGGTGAGCAGCATCACGACCCTCCGCTGCCCGGGTCCGGGCGCAGGCGCGCGGGAGGATGCCACGGAGGCTCGACGTCTGCACCCACGATCGCGAGTGGCAGGCACGGTCGCGGTACGCCGTCCGCGGTGTCCGCGAGCAGCAACGCGCCGTCCACGTGCAGGCCCACGAGTACGCCTTCGCGTTCGCTGCCGCCGAGGTCGCACCGAATGTGGGCGCCGCGGAAGGCGAGGCGCTCGGTGTGCACGTCCGGGTCGAAGCGCCAGTTGCTCGCCCGCCACGCCGTGACGGCGTCGCGGACCACGCCGGCGACCTCAGCAACCAGCGATTCGAGCGTCGAGGCGTCGTGCGGCCCGAGCGCGCGCAGGCCGACGGTATGACGCCGCAAGGCCTCGGGTAGCCCGTCCGTGTCGCGATTCAGACCGATGCCGATCAGCCACAGCGGCGAAAGGCCCGGGCGCTCGACCCGCTCGGCCAAGCATCCAGCGAGCTTGCGCCAGCGACCTTCGTGTACGACGAGCAAGTCGTTGGGCCATTTCCAGCGGACGTCGGTGCCCGTTCGCGCGGCGATCGCGTCGGCCAGCGCTGCGCCCACCACCAACGAAGCCAGCGGCCACTGCTCGCCGGGGGCGTCCAACTCGGCCGCCAGGGTCACCAGCACGGCCTCGCCGGCTGCGGCCTCCCAGCGCGCGCCGCCACGGCCACGGCCGGCCTCTTGCCGAGCGGTGGCCACCAGGAGCCAGCGGCCGCGGAGGGGCCCGACGCGCGCGCCGATCGTGGCCGCGACCCGTTGGGTGCTGTCGGTCTCGTCGAGCCAGTCGATCAGCCAGCGGCTCGCGACGTCGGCGTCGCCCGCTCGCGCCAGCGCGTCGGCGATGGCGGCGCGACTCACGGAGCCGAGAAGACGGCGTCGATGCGGAGCGAAAGGTCGGCCGCGACGACCGTATGGGTGAGCCCGCCGATCGAAATGAAGTCGATCCCCGTCTCGGCCACGCCGCGCAGTCGGTCGAGCGTCATGTTGCCGCTCGCCTCGAACTGCACGCGTCCGGCCCCGAACCGGACGGCCTCGCGCATCTGCTCGTTGCTCATGTTGTCGAGCATGACGATGTCGGCGCCGGCGTCGATCGCGCCCTGCAGTTGATCGAGTCGCTCGATCTCGACCTCGACCTTCAGCAGATGCGAGGCGGCGCGCTTCGCGGCTCGCACGGCCGGCTCCACCCCGCCGGCGGCGGCGAGATGGTTTTCCTTCAGGAGGATGCCAGCGTCGAGCGCGCTGCGGTGGTTGCCGCCCCCGCCGACGCGAACCGCGTATTTGTCGAGCGAGCGGAAGCCCGGGAGGGTCTTGCGGGTGTCGAGGATCGTCACGCCGGTGCCGTCGACGGCGTCCACGGCGGCGCGGGTCGCGGCTGCGATCCCCGAGAGCCGCTGGAGGAAATTCAACGCCGTCCGTTCGGCGACCAAGATCGACGCGATGGCGCCTTCGATCACGATCGCTTCGTCGCCGCGCCCCAGTCGCGCGCCCTCCTCCGCGAGCAGCGTGACCACAAGCGTCGGATCGACGCGGCGCATCACAGCGGCAAAGAGCGGGCCGCCGCAAAAGACGACGTCGGCCTTGGCGCGAACCAAGGCGCGGCCCCGCTGCTGCAGGCCGACGGTGGCCTGGGTCGCGGCGTCGCCGACGCCGACGTCCTCCTGCAGAGCCAGATCGATGAGAGTACGAATGGCGGGAGTGTCGAACCACATGACGCCGGACTCTACGGCCCGACCGGCGGGGGCGCAATCCTGAAGCGTCCGGGTTGATGCCTGCAGCGTCGTCGCGCAGCATCGAGGCCATGCCGGACACGCCCGACCCACCGCAGCGCGACCGAGGCCAGGGCCAACTCTTCGGCGACGCCGCGCCCACGCCTGCTACCACGCCGCCCATCGACGAGGCGTCGGCCGCGGCCGCGCGTTCGAGTCGCCGAGCCTCACGCCGTCCGGCCGCGCGCCCCGAGCACGCGGCGGGCCGTCGCTTCACGCGGTTCGTCTCGGTCGCCGTCGCCACCGATACCGGCTTGCTCAGCTACGGGGTCCCGGCGGCGCTCGAGGACGCGGTCGTCGTCGGCCGCCGCGTGACCGTCCCAGTGCGTGGCCGACTCGAGGTGGGCATCGTGTGGGGCGACGCCGACCCGGTCGCACTCGGGCTCGACCCGGCGCGGATCCGCCCTGTCGGGGCGGCCCTCGACGCCGCTCCGATCTGGCCCGAGGCGCTGTGCCGCGCCCTCGATGCGGCCGCTCGCTACTATCACACGCGCCTGGGCATGATGGTGCGCACGGCGCTGCCGGGGACGCTCCGCCGCACCGGCGAAGCGGACGATCGTGCGCCGGTGCGAGAGGTCTGGCGTGCCGAGTTGATCGAAGGCGTCGACTGGCCCATCGGGCTGCGGCGTCCCGAACGTCGCGTGCTCGAGCGACTACTGGCGCGCGGCGCCATCGACGTCTCCGATCTGCGCCGCGAGGTCGATCCCGAGACCGGGCGCGTCAAGGTGGTCTCCGTCCCGCAGACCTTGCTCGAGAGCCTCGCCGAACGCGGCTTGATCCGGCTGTGGCAGGAGCGTCGTCTGCGTGATCGCTTCGCTGCCGGGCGGGACGAGGTCCGAGATCGGGCGCCTGGGCTGATGCCGGCGCAGGCTGCTGCGCTCGAACGCCTGCGCGCGCCGCTCGACGCCGCTCGCTACGAGGGCTTCCTGCTGCGGGGCGTCACCGGCTCGGGCAAGACCGAGGTCTACCTCGGCCTCATCGAGGCAGCCCTCGCGGCGGGGCGCGGCGCCTTGGTGCTGGTGCCGGAGATCGCGCTCACGCCGCAGCTGGTCGATCGCTTCCGTGCGCGTTTCGGACCGCAGGTCGAGGCGCTGCACTCGGGCATGGCCGAGGGCGATCGCCACGACGCGCTCGAGCGGATCCGGCGCGGCGAGTCGCGGGTTGCGGTCGGGCCACGCTCGGCCTTGTTCGCGCCGATGTTCGATCTCGGCGTCATCGTCCTGGACGAGTGCCACGACAGCTCGTTCAAGCAGCAGTCCGGCGTGCGCTATCACGCCCGTGACCTGGCGCTGTTGTTGGCCCGCGAGCACGGCTGCGTCGCGCTGCTCGGCTCTGCGACGCCCTCTTGCGAGGAGTGGGCGCTCGCGAACGCGGGGCGGCTGACGCTGGTCGAGCTGCCCGAACGTGTCGGTGCGCGGGAGTTGCCCGAGGCGTGGCTCATCGACCTGCGCGAGGCCGAGCGCCTGCCCGATCCGGACGAGCCCGAGCGGAAATCGATGCTGTCGCGCCCATTGATCGACGCCATCGCCGAGACCGTTCGGCTCGGGCAGCAGGCCATCGTGCTGCACAACCGCCGCGGTTTCGCGACGTCGATGGTCTGCCGCGGCTGTGGCGCAGCCTTCGAATGTCCACGCTGCGCCGTGACCCTGGTCAAGCACCAGCGACAACGCCGACTGCGTTGCCATATCTGCGACTACGCGGCGCCGCTGGAGCAGCCGTGCACGCATTGCCATGCCACCAGCCGGGTCGAGATCGGGGCCGGGACCGAACGTCTCGAGCACACGCTCGGCCTCGCCTTGCCCGGCGTTCGGCTGGCCCGCTTCGACCGCGACACGGCCCAAGGCGATCGCCTGCTCGACATGCTGGACCGCTTCCGCAACCGCGAGCTCGACGTGCTGGTCGGCACCCAGATGCTCGCCAAGGGACACGATTTCCCGGCGGTGACCCTGGTGGGCGTCGTGCTCGCCGAGTCCGGGCTCCAGATCCCGGATTTCCGCGCGAAGGAGCGCACGTTTCAACTCCTGACCCAGGTCGCCGGACGGGCAGGGCGCGGAGACCTCCCGGGGCGCGTGCTGGTGCAGACGTGGATGCCCGAGCATCCGGCAATTCTCGCTGCCCTGGCGCAGGACCACGACGCGTTCTTGGCCCACGAGCTGCCGGCGCGTGCCGCAGCGGGCTACCCGCCCTACGGCTTCCTCGCGCTGCTCGAGACGCGCCACAAGGAGCTCGACCGTGCCGAGCAGGCCATGCGAGAGCTGGTGCAGGCGCTCCGCGAGCGCGGGGCCGACGTCCGCGGCCCGGTGCCTGCCGGTGTCGCGCGTGTCCGCGAGGTGTGGCGTGTGCACGCGTTGTTGGCCGACCAGGATCGCCGTCGGTTGCACGCGTTCCTGAGCTGGATCGACCAACAGCGCGCCAGCGCGCTGCCGCCGGGCGTGTCGCTCTTCGTCGACGTCGATCCCGCCGATTTTTCCTGAGCTATTCCTGACGGACGGCGAAGAACGTCGCGTCGAGCGCGACCGGGTTGCCACCGATCTTGAACGTCATGTTCCATTTGCAGAGCGATGCGCTCTTGCCGATGGTGTCGATGACCATGTTCTGATCGTCGTCGAAGATCGGGCAGTCCTTGGTCCAGATGGTCATCGCCTCGCCCTTGCTGGTGTCGGTGTCCAGCGCCGAGAGCTGACCTTCGATGAAGCCCGCGCCGAGCTTGACCAGGGTCTCGCAGACGCCGTCGAGGAAGCTCTCTCCGACGATCGACTGCTGGCTGGCGAGCTGCTTGGCGAAGTCGGCGCAACAGGTGTCCTTGTCGACGCACGCCTGTCCGGCGAGCAGGCTCTTGATCATCATCTCGAAGCTGTCGACCTTCGGATTGCCCGTCAGCAACGGCAACAGCTGCTTCTGCACCAAGAAGCTGACCAGCGCGCCCCACTTCACGAGCAATCCGTGCTTCTCGATGTCGATGGTCGAGAGGAGCGCGTTGCGCTTCAGGTCGAAGGCTCCGACGATGGCTTCGTTCTGGAACTGCGCGAACGAGATCGTCTTCTTGCCACAGGCCGGGTCTTTCGGGCTGCACGGCTGACCGAGCGACCACTTGTAGGTGACGCTCATCCACTCGTCCTTGGTGTGGGCCTTGTCGAGGAAGCCGCTCTGGTCGGGCTCCTTCTTGATCTCGATGATGCCGCCCATCTCCAGGTTGGTGAGGATCTTCCCGATATCCGAGCCGGCGGTGAATCCTGCCTTCACGTTCTCGGGCAGGAAGCCGAGGATGATGCTGTCGAGGAACTTCACGATCAGCGCGCCGAAGGGTTGCTTCAGGTCGTCGATCGCCGGAGACTTCGGGTTCTCGAAGATGTAGCCGCAGAACGAGTCGAGCGTCCCGCTGCCGAGCTTGCAGGCGAGGCTGAGCAGGCCGGCGATCGGGTCCGAGAGAATGTCGAAGATCGCCTTGAACGCGAACTCGACCGGATCGGGCAGCACGCTCAGCAGGTCCAGGTACGTCGTCATGTCGTAGACGCCCTTGAGTCGAGCCGGCAGGTCTTTGACCAGGACCGTCACGCTGTCGCCTTCGAGCGCCTTGGTCGTCGGATTCCACGTCACGGTCGCGCCAGTATCGATGCAGCCGCCGGCCCGGACGCTGTCGGCCGAGGATGTCCGGGCCAGCCCGATCACCGTGAAGCTCACGGGCTGTCCGCTCTTCTGCATCTCCTTCTGCACCCAGGTGACGAAGGGCGGATAGGTCACGTTCCAGGGCTGGTCCCAGCCGATCGGCGGGCTCTCCCACTGCGCCGACGGCAGCACGTCGCCGAGGTCGAGATCGGCGCACGCCGGCTGCCCCGGCGCCTGCTGCTGGATCAGGCGAACGCGCACGTCGCCGAGCTCGATCGGATTCCACAGGCCGAGGTAGTGCAGCGTGATCGCGAGCGGACCCTTGGCCTTGCTCAGGATGTGCATCTCGAAGAAAAGCGGCGTGACCACCTCCGGATCTTCGTCCGGCAGCGACGCGACCACGTCGAAGACGCCGACTTGGGAGCCGCTCTTGACCTCCGTCATCGCGACGCCATTCGCGTCCGTGAGGGTCACCTCGAGCAGCACTTCACCCAATCCGACCGCGGCGGCCGGGTCGGCGAGCTGGAACTTCACGGGCACGTTGGCAGCAGGCGCCCCGCCGTAGAAGACCTGCACGTAGAGCTTGCGAATGCCGTTCTGGTTGATCTGGAGCTTGCACAACTCGCTGCAGACGCCGCTGAAATCGTCCTTGTTGCCGTCCGGCATCGCGTACCGGAGCTCGAGCTTCGGAGCGGCGACGTCGGCCGTGTCCGTGCCGGCGGTACCGTCGCCTGCCGCTCCGGTGTCCTCACCGGGGGCAGCGTCTCCGAAAGCCGAGCTGTCCGCGGCCGAGGTCGATCCGTCGGAGTCCCAATCACCGCCGTCGGCGACCGGAACGACGTAGCCGTAGATCGGCGGGTCGCTGCAGCCACCCTGTACGGCGGCTGCGACGACCAGCGCAAGCAAGGCCAAGCGACGTCGGAGGGTCGAGCGGGAGGCAGCGGCGATCGACATCGGGGGCTCCTATGGGCTCGCGTCAGCGTCGGCAGGCGGCGGCAGCGGCGGCAGGTAGCGCAGCGCGGTGCCGAAGCTGCCGACCAGCAGGGCATCCTTGCCCCAACCACAGATCGCGAAGAAGGTTCCGACTTGTCCACTGTCGAGCTCGGTGAAGCCGGAACCGTCGTAGCGGTAGACCATGCCCTGCGTACCGGCGAGCAGCATGTGGTCCTTGCTCCAGCCGCCGATGGCGCGCACCACGCGCGTCTCCTTCGAGAGGGCCTGCACGTACTTCCAGCTCTTGCCGTCGTAGTGGACGAGCACGCCGTGGCCGTTGCTGTCCGGCGCGCCTGCGGCCCAAATATCGTCCGGAGCGGCGCCCCAAATCGCATAGAGATCGCTCTCGACCAGGTAGTCGGGTTGATCCGGGATCTTGAATGGGTCGATCGGCACCTGGGTCCACGCCCCACCGGTCGAGTGGAAGATCCGGCCCGCGTCGCCCACGGCCCAGACGTCCGTGGCCGAGAAGCCCCAGACGTCGCGGACGGTGCCGACCACCGGCGCCGCCAGCACCGTGAACTTCAAGCCGTCCCAGCGCACGACCAGCCCACCCTTGCCGGCGATGTAGACGTCGCTCGGGTCCGAGCCCCAGACCGCGGTCCAATCGACCAACTTCAGCGGCGACTCGACCGTGGCCCACTTGCTGCCGTCCCAGCGCAACAGGATGCCGGCGAGGCCGACCGCCCAGGCCACACCGGGACCGCCGCTCCACACGTCGGTGAGGTTCTTGCCCGTGCCCGTGTTGGTGCCCGACCACGTCTTGCCGTTCCAGTGCGCGGCCATGCCCCCGTCCCCGACGGCCCAGGCTTCGTCTGCGCTCGAGGCGTCGATGGCCGTGAAGTTGGCTAGGCCGAGCGTGGCTCCCTCGGGCGCCCACGTCCCGCCGCTGCGCTTGTAGAGCAGGCCGGCGCTGCCGACGGCAAACGCCACGCCGCCGCCGAGGGACGCCACGTCCGTCAGCACCCCGAGGACGCTGGTGGACTTGGCCGTCCAGCCGCTCGTGGCCGTGCGCTCGTAGATCTTGTTGCCGCCGACCGCGACCCAACCGCCGTCCCCGAGGGGCTCGACGCCGGTCATCCCGATGGCACCACCGAGCGAGACCGGCTTCCACACCGTGCCGTCGAACTCGTAGGCCAGCGTGCTCTTGGTCAGCGCGACGGCCGTGGTCGCGCCCGAGGCGGCCGAACCATCGACCGCGACGTCGACCAAGTCGACCTGCGTGCCGACCTGGACATCGCCCACGCCGCCGGGCGCGAGCGACATCGCCAGGCCCTTCTGGCCGACGCCCAGCGCGACCTTGCCCGGGAAGCCGTCCATCGCGAGGATGTCGCGCGTCGCCGACCCAGTCTGCATCGCCCAGGCTTCGCCGTCCCAGCGCGCGATCGCCCCGTCGGTGCCGACCGCCCAAGCGTTCGAATCGTCAGCCGCCCACACGTCGAAGAAGGTCGCCTCGGTCAGGCCCTTGGTCGCGGTGTCGCCGGCTTTGCAGGTCGTCGAGATCGCGAGATCGTCGATGAACACGCCCTCGCCGTCGTTGATCGAGTCGTCCTTGGAGTCGAAGCCGATCTCGAGCTGCACTGTCTTGCCGGCCCAGGTGGTCAGGTCCACCGCTTGCACGACGAACGTCCCCTCGGTCGAGCCGCCGCCGCCGATCGCGTCCTTGTTCCAGATCTCCGTCTTCTTGCTTCCCTGGACGATCTTCAGCGTCAGCGCGTCGTAGCCGACGCCGTTCTCGACATCGAGGAAGAGCTGGAAGGTCAGGAGCACCTTGTCGGTCGGCGGCGCCTTGGGGATCGTGAACGACGGCGACAGCGCCAGCGACCCGACCACCTTGCCGTTGTCGAAGGTCGGGCAGAGCTTGCTGGCGTCACCGGCACACGGCGCGTCGACGCGACCGAAGTACAGGGCCTTCGGCGGGCTGGTGTAGCGCGGCTTGCCGTCCTTGCCGTTCATCGCGATCGAGGTCCAGACCAGTCCGCCCTTGTCGGCGACCGACTCGTACAGGTCGGTCACGGTCCAACCGCCCAGGCTGGCGAAGGCGTCCTGCAGCGGCTTGCTGCCGCAGCACCCGGCCGCACCGGAGGACGTGTGGCGGCAACTGCCCGCGTCGCACCAATCCGAGGTGCAGGGGTCCTTGTCGTCGCATTCGCTGCTGGCGGTGCAGCCACCGGGGGCTCCCCACGCCTCGCCCAGGCCTCCGTCGCTCTGCTTGGCCTGGATCACGGTGCCCGCGATTCCGGCCGCATGGACCAGCGAACCTGCCGCGGCGATGCCGTGCAGCGTATGGAAGGCCCCCTCCGAGAGCAGGCTCCACGCCGAGCCGTTCCAGCCGATCAGCGTTCCGTTGCTGCCGGCCAGGTACGCACGCGTCGTGCCTTCGGTCGCGCAGGCGTGCAGCGAGACGTTCGGTTCGCCGGGCAACGTCCATTGCTCGAACGCGCCCTCGGTCGAGCCCGAGCCGGTGTCGGGGACTTCGACCTTCGGGACATCGGGTTCGGAGCTCGTGTCGCCGGAGGCCACGTCGACGCCGCCGCCCGTGTCGCTGCCGCCAACGGCGGTGTCGGCGGTCGTGCCGTCGGCGTCCTTGCCGCCGAGCGCGTCCTCACCGCAGCCGCCGGCGAGGGCGAGCAGCACCGCGCACATCGTGGCGATCTGCCAGCGCAGACTTCGCATCACAGGCCCTCCGCGATCTGGTAGACGCCGCCCTTGTGGCCGACCGCGACCGCCTTGCCGCCGTCGCTCGCCACCGCGCGCAAGACGTTGGGGATGCCCGAATCCAGCGCTTGCAGCGCACCCGGGTTGCCGACCACGAGGCTACCCTGCCAGCCGACGGCGACGATCCGCCCATCGGCGTAGCGATCCACGCCGAAGAGGAACAAGCCAGGCTGCTCGAACTCCTTGGTCCAGGTGCCCGCCGCGTTGCGCGTCAGCACCAAGCCGTTGTCGCCGACGGCCACCGCCTCGCCCGTACTCGACCCGGCGATGCGGTGCAGCGGCGTGGTGCCGCCGCTGTTCTCTTTGGTCCAGGCCCCGGCCGCGTCGCGACGCAGGACGGTACCGAAGGCGCCGACCGCGATCGCGCCGTCGCCATTGGCCGCGAGCGCGTGGAGATCGAATTGCACACCGGTCGTCTCGGTGCTCCAGCCGCCGGCGCCGTGCCGAATCGCCACGCCGCCGATGCCGACAGCCACCGGTTCACCGCCGACCATCGCCACGCCCCGGAGTCGCAAGCCGCTCGCCGCATCCGGCGTCTCCACCTTGGACTTGCCGCTCGCGTCGACGTGCACGACCACGCCCCCGTCACCGACGGCGTACAGGCCGCCCTTGCCGTCGTCGCAGGCGTCCTCGAGGTCGACGCCGGTCACGTTCACGCCGAGGTCGACGAACGGGGCGCTGACGTTCTCGGCGACCAGCAGCAGGCCGCCGCCGCCGACCGCGACCATGCGGCCATCGGCGAGCTTGCGCACTGCCAACAGGTGCGTGGCCGTCTCGGCGCGGTAGTCGTTCCACTTGTCGCTCGCGCCGTCGTAGCGCAGGCCTGCGCCCTCGTCGCCGACAGCGTAGCCGTAGGGCTCACCGTCGCTGCCCAGCTGACCCCACGCCCCGCGGAAGGTCTTGGTTTTCATGTACGTGCCGTCGATGTCGCGCACGCCCCACTTGCTGCCCTTGAGCTCGACCAACGCGCCGTCCTTGCCGAGCGCGAAGGCCGCGTTGTCGTCGATCGCCCAGAGCGCGAGCAGGTCGCGGCTCTTCGGGTCGTTGCTCAGCGTGGCTTCCCACGTCTTCTCGACCGTATTGGCGATATAGCCGCCCAACCCGACCGCGAACAATCGCCCTGCCTTGCTGTTGGCCAAGGCCGCGATCGTGTCCGACGCGGAGGGCATCGAGAACGCTTGCCACGTGCCGCCCGAGAGCCGGAGACCTTGACCCGCGTCTCCGACTGCCCAGACGTTGCCCGCGGAGAGCGCACGAATACTGCGCAGCCGCAGGCCCGAGTTGGTCGTCTCGCGGACGAAGCTGCCCTTGTGCAGGCGGAAGATATTGCCCTCGTCGCCGGCGACCAAGACGGTGGATCCGTCCGAGGGCGCGTGGAGCGTCCGCAGGATGACCGTGCCGAGGTCGTCGGGCGTCTTGTCGACGATCTTGGTGCCGTTCCAGTGCAGCAGGATGCGATCGCCGGCGAAGTAGACGTCGTTCGGACCGAGGCCCCACACGGCGTAGAGGTCGCGATCGGTGCCGCTGTCGCGTGGCGCCAGGACCTTGCCGTTGTCGTGCAGGATCGTGCCCTTGCGGCCGACCCACCACACGTCGTTCGGCCCGCTGCCCCACACCGCGAGGAAGTCGACGTCGAACCGCAGCGACCGCGACGTGAGCAGGATTTTGCCGCCGCCGCCGCCCGTGTCGGTGCCGAGATCGTTCTCGACGTCGCCGTCAGCCGAGCCGTCGCTGCCATCGAGTCCGGCGCTACCGTCCTCGCCGTCGCCGGCGTCGACGCCCGCAGCGGTATCGGTCTCGCCGTCGTTGTCGTTGCCGCAGCCGGCAAGCGGTGCCGCGACCAGCCCGAGCCAGAGCCCGAGGATCAGCAGCTGGCGCGTCGAGCGCGCCATGTCGGACGATGCGTTCACGAAGGCTCCCTACTGTCGCGTGAAGAAGAACGTGTTGAACGACCAGGATCGCCACGTCAGGTTGTTCAGGTCGGTCAGGTCGTAGGCGTCGATGTCGAAGCCTTCCTTGTAGGCCCGAATCATCGTCAGCCGCAGCGTCTCTCCCTTCGGGATGCCCGGCGTGCCTTGGATATTCGGGAAGTCGGGCAGCTTGGCCTGGGTCAGGTCGCCCGACGAGATGATGTTCCACACCGGCGTATCGCCACCCATGCCGGGGATGCCGATCGTCACGTAGTTGAAGTGCGGCTCGGGCGACTCCGGCGCCACCGCCCACTCGAGGGTGGTGCCGGTCAGCGTTCCGTTCTTCTTCGGTGTGACGTCCATCGGCGGGTACAAGATCGGTCCGAGCAGCAGCTCCTGCTCGCCCATCGCCAGGAGATCGCCGTCCTTCCCCGCCCAGACCGCGTAGAGCGCCTTGTGTTGGTCACCGAGGTCGAAGGCCTTCCACTTCGAGCCGTCGTAGTGGAGCAGGGTGCCGCGACCGCCGACGGCCCAAATATCGGACTTGCCGTTGGCCCAGAGCGCGAACAGCGTCTCCTTCACCACCGACTTGGCCGACGTCCACTTGGTGCCGTTCCAATGCAGCATGATGCCGGCCTCACCGACCGCCCAGGCATCGTCCGGCGCGAGCGCCAGAACGGCACGCAACGCGATGCTGGTGCCCGAGTTCTGGGCCTTCCAGCTGGTGCCGTCCCAGAAGTTGATCTTGCCCTGCATGCCGACCGACCAGATGTGATCCGCATCGGTACCGTGCACGCCGAACGCGTTGACGTAGGGGGCCGAGAATGCCTTCCACGACATCGTCCCGTTCACGTCCTGCAGGCGATAGGTCCCCGACTGGCCGACGGCCCAGACGTCCGGCGTCCCGTCGCTCTTCTTGGCTGCGAAGACGGCGTTCAGGTTGGGCTTGCTGGTGGTCGGCCAAATCGGAACTGCGCTCCAACCGAAGCCGTCGAAGGCGGCCGCCGCACCCTGCTGCCCGACGGCCCAGATTTGCGTCTCCGACAGTCCGTGGATGCCACGCAGGTCCTTGTCGGTGAAGTTGGCCTGCTGCGTCCAGCCGAGGCCGGCGTAGTGGAACAGCCCGCCACCGTCACCGACCGCGAAGACATTGTTGGGCGCGGTGCCCCACATGCCGTGGATCGTCTTGCTGACACCGGTCTCGACCGACTCGACGTCGCCCTTGCCGACGCGCCGCACCATGTCGTCGTTGTTGAGCTTCTTGACGTCCTTGAGCACGGTCGCGGAGACCGGCATCTGCTCGGCGCCCGAGACCTGTACCACCAGACCGAGCACCGTCAGGCTGGCGTCGAAGAGGTCGCCCGAGAAGGCGGCCGGCAGGCGCTCGAGCTCGAGGCGATGCGGGTCGGTGCTGGTGAAGGGCGCGAGGAACTTCTGGTCCGAGAGGGGCATCTTCACGACGCCGTCCGAGCCGAAGACGAGGTACGCGATGCCGGCGCCGAGGATGTACCCGCCGCCCGGTAGATCCCAGGTGATCGGGTTGTCCAGACGCGCAGTCGCCTTGCGCGAGAGCGGCATGTTCAGCGCGATGTGTACGTCGGTGGGGTTCTCGCCGGGCCCGACCATCAAATGACGCTTCACACCC
>JBEARB010000003.1:0-15974 GCA_041163625.1 Pseudomonadota bacterium
CGACGCTGCATGCGGTCCGCGTCGCGCCCTGGCCGGTGACCTCACGGGCGGCGATCGTCTGGCTCGCGCGCCGCACGCTCGTGCACCTGCAGCGCCTGCTCGGCCGCCCGCTGCCGGTCGAGCCGCGCACGCTCGGCGCGCACCTCCGCGTCGACGGCGCCCGTAACGGCCGCGGCTACGGCTACCCGACCGAGGGCGGCACCACCGCCCAGCGCGTCTTTGCCCTCGGGCACTCGCCGCCGCTCGATACGGTCTACACCGCGCGTTCGGGCGCCGGCCTGCTCGCGCTGCTGCCACAGGCGCAGGGCCCGGTCGTGCACTGGATGACCAAATCGTCGCGGCCGCTGCCCGAGCCGACGCCGGCGCAGCTCGAGGCGTTGCCGCCCCGGCTACAGCGCTGGCTCGCGCGGCCGCCGCTCGACGCTTGAAGCCCGAGTTTGCGGGCGTTCAGCGCACCATCACGCGGACGTGCGAGAACGCGAAGGACTCGTCCGAGAGGTCCTGGTCGATGCCGGTGCGGAACTCGAGCGACACGTTCGCGGCGTTGTGTGAGAAGGCTCCATAGACGTCCTCGAGCTTCCAGTAGCCATCGACCGAGCTGCCGGTCCAAGGCGCTGGCGCGAAACTGGTCGTCACCCAACCGGTGCCACCGCCGGAGCCATACGCTTTCGCCTTCCCCCAACGCAACGACCCGTCGATCCACATCTGCGCGCCGTTGCTCTCGCTGTCCCACGAGTCGATCGCATAGTACCGACCGTAGACGCGAGCTTGGCTGTGGGGCACGCCGAGCGTCGAGATCGCCTTGCCGCTCTTGCCGCCTGAGCCCCATACACCGTGCACTCGCGTGCAGTTGCCGCCGACCGTCGCGTCGGTGCCCTTGTTGTCGGACCAGCCCGACCAGCCGGTGCCACAGGCGACGGCGCTCTCGTCGGCGACGACGGTCCAGCCGCCGCCGTCGGTGTCCATGTCGCAGGTGACCTCGATGGGGTTGCCGTTGTTGGCGACCCAATATTTGCCGGTCTTGGCCTCGGGCACCTTGGACTGCAGATCCTTGCAGCTCGCGGCCGGGTTCTCCTTGCTGCCCGGGATGGTCAGGTAGACGGCCGCATAATCCTTGCCATTGCAGATGTAGACGGCCTTGTCCTTGGGGTTGGCGTAGGTGGCGCCGAAGGTCTGCGCGGTGCAAGGGATCGGCTCGCTCTCGGAGACGTGGAAGATCAGCGCCCCACCAACCTGCACCTTCTTGCTGCTCAGCGTGGCGAAGCTCAGCGACCACGACTCGATGGTGCCGTCGAGCTTGTTGTCCAAGTCGCAGAGCGCGCTGTTGCCGGGCGCCTGCTTGATGCAGAACGAGCTGTCGGTGACGACGAGGTTCCAGGTGCCGGCGACGTCCTTGCCGATCCAGGTCGAGAGATCGCCCGATTTCGGGGCCTTCTTGTCGCTCCAGCTGGTGTCGAGCGCCTTGGCGTCCTTGTCGCCGCAGGGGTCGCAGAGCACGTAGCCGTCCTTCTTGTCGTCGGGCGGCAGCAGCTTGATGGCGACGGTGGAGAGGTCGGTGTTGCCGAGCTTCACCTTCACCGTCAGTCCCTGCACCGTGCCGTAGCTCGGCGCCGTCAGGATCGAGGTCGCGTTCGCGCCGGTGTTGTCGGGGATGCCGACCGCGCCGCTGCTCGCCACCACCTCTTGGAACTGATTGCTGAGCAGGCCGTTGCTGACCTCGTCCAGGCCGTCCTTGGGCAGCACGTCGGCGAGGCTCTTGCAGACCAACTTGCCGTCGGGCGCGATGCCGGTGACGGCTTGGCCGCTCGGGCAGCTGCCCGCCGGCAGCGCCAAGCCCGTCAGCTTGCTGCCGTCGCCGACGAAGCTGGTGGCGGTGACGGTCTTGGCGACCACGTCGCCGCTAAACGTGCCGCTGCCGGCCTTGAGGCTGTTGCCGCCGAGGTCGACGTCGCCGTCGAACTTCATCTCGCTGACCGAGACGCAGCCGGTGCAGGCGAGATCGAGCGCGGGGCCGCCCTTGGTGTTGCTGCCGGCGTAGTTGAAGCCGATCTTGGCCGCCGCCACGGCGCCGTTGGCGAGCGTGTCGCCGCTGACGCAGCCGTTGCAGGAGAGGCCACCGGCGACCAGGGCGTAGGGCGCCGAGGCGAGCGCGCGACGCGGCAGCTCGGGGTCGACTCCGACCGTCACGCCGATCCAGGCGTCGGACACGCCCGCCAGCGTCGCCGTCGCCTGCGCGTCCATCGCCAGCTGCGCCGCGAAGCGCCCGCCCGCGACCGCCACCTTCGGCGTCGCCACCGTCAGCGCCGCCGCCTGTGCGTCCTTGCCGTCGTAGATGCGGAAGGTGAGGTCGTAGTCGCCGTCGGCCGCGGGACCGCCGCTCGCCATCAGCACGCCCTCGACCAGCGTCCGTGGCGGCGCTGCCGCCGTCGCCACGCTCGGCGTCGCCGCCCCCATCACCGCGAGCACCGCCACCAACCACAACCCGATCCGTCCGCGCATCACGTCCTCCCGCATCACCCCGCCGCGCGGGGCATCCACCTCGAAACTGCCCCGATTCTGCCAGAGCCCCTGCCGCGTGGCGACCCGAACCCGACGGCGGTGCGCGTGTCTCCGTGCTTTGCGCTACGCCTGTCGCGTCCGAATCGACGTAGACTTGCCACCGCCGGTCCGGATTGCCATCTTGCTGGCCGCCGCCCACCTACGTCGGAGGAGTCCGTGTCGTCCCGTGTCGCTGTTCGTTCCCGCCTGCTCCGCCTCGGCGCGATGACCGTCTGGCTCGGCCTCGCCTCCACGCTCGCCGCTTGCGGCGAAGAGGGCCCCGGCCCCGTGGTCTTCAAGGCCGCCGGCGACGGCAGCGCCGCTTCGGACGACGCGACCGGCGCCGTCACCGATACCGCCAGCAGCTGGAAGTGCAGCACCGACCAGGATTGCGCCGCCCCGGACGCCTGGTGCGACCGCGAAGAGGGCCGTTGCGTGCCCTGTCTGCTCGACCACCACTGCGGCTCCGCGCATACCTGCGTCGCGCGCACCTGCTACGATCTACGCACCTGCAAGAGCGACAAGGAATGCGCCGACATCGGCGGCGTCTGCGACAAGGCGGCCGGCCGCTGTGGCGATTGCACCAGCGACGCCGATTGCTCCGGGCTGCGCTCGTGCGTGCTCTCGCATTGCCTCGCGCCGTCGGTGCCCTGTACCTCGAGCAAGCAATGCCTCGGCCTCGGCGGCGTCTGCGACAAGGCGCTCGGCCTCTGCGTCGAGTGTGCCTCGCAGAGCGATTGCGCCGAGGGCCGCACCTGCGTGTCGACCTATTGCGTACCTGGCTCGTGAGCGCCTCAGTCCCGCCTTGACCCTCCCCAGGTGCGGTGCCATCGTGGCGGCCCCCATGCCCGACGGAGCCCCCGTGTCGCTGCGCCGACGTCTGCCCCGCGCCCGCTCGTCGTTCCGTGCCCTGCTCGCCGCGGGTCTGTGCGCGCTCGCCCTGTTGCCGGCGTGCGCGCCCGAGCTGCCGGTCGCGGTCACGCGCGAGGTCGTGCACCTGCACGGCACGCCCTACGAGCGCGGCAAGCAGCACGGCACGATCCTCCGCGACAAGGTGCGCGCCTTCTACACCAAGCTGCTCGCCTCGGCGCTGCTGCCCAACCTCAACCGCGAGCAGCCCTCGATCGCCGACTTCTTGGTGCGCTACCAGCAGCCCGAATACGCGGACGGAAAGTTCAGCTACGCCGTGCTGCTCGAGATGGCGCAGTCGATCGAGCCGCAGCTGCCCGAGGCGGTGCGCGACGAGCTGCACGGCCTCGCCGACGGCTCCGGGCTGACCTACGAGGAGGTTTTGATCCTCAACACCTTCGCGGACTCGGTGCTCGCCGTGCGCGCCATCGCCGCGACGCTCAAGCTCTCGCACGGCCCGCAGCTGCAGAGCGTGCAGTTCGTCGGCATGAAGCGCCACGACGGCACGCAGCAGAAGCCGCACGAATACGTGGCGCTGCCGACCGCGCTGACCACCTCGGTGCCGACCGACGCGGCGCTGCAGCTGGTCTACACCGACGCCGAGGGCGTGAACGTGCCGACGCTGCGCCTGCAGATCGACGAGGCGCTCTACACCGCCGAGAGCGCCGGCGTGACCATCGACGCCGCCGACCCGCTGCGCGTCGTCGTCACCGTTGCCCCGCCCGGTGGCTGGCCCGCCGCGAGCGCCGTCGCCGTGCTCTCGAGCGTCGCCGACACCACCATCGCCGCCAACCCGCCGCCCGCGCACCCGCGCTTCGGCCGCGACGAGGGCTTCACCTTCACCACCGCCGGCGACACCCGCGCCGCCGCCGCCGTCCCCAATATCGCCCCGGACGACGGGCGCTCGCGGCCGCCGCCGGTCGCCGTCGGTCTGCGTGGCTCGGCGCTCGCGCCCGGCGTCGCGACCGGTCCGCTGCTCGGTCAGCACTTCGCGCTGCTCGACGCGGGCGCCGCGCACGAAACGACCGTGATCCTGGTGCACCACCCCGAGCAGGGCGGTGCCTACGCGACGGTCGGCTGGGCGGGCCTGATCTTCGGCTTCTCCGGGATGTCCGAGGCGGGCCTGGGCTACGTCTGCAACTTCTCCGATACGCTCGACAACGCCATCCTCAAGGACCTGCTGCCGCAGGTCAGCGACCTGCCGAGCGCGAAGCTGACGGCGACCGGCTGGCCGATGGGCCTGGCGATGCGGCAGGTGCTCGCCGCCGACGCCACCGTCGACGCGGCCCGCGACCGCCTCGCCACGATGCAGCACGTGATGGGCTGGACCTGCCTGCTGGCCGACAAATCCGGCGCGATGCGCAACCTCGAGCTCGACGCAGACGCGCGCTTGATCCCGGCCAAGACGGTGCAGGGCGTCTTCGAAGTGCCCGAAGCGCTCGCCGGCGTGGGCGGAGACCCCGATATGCTCGGCATCGCCGTGCACTACCGCGAGCACGTCGTCGACGTCGACACCGCCATCACCACCGTCGCCTCGGCGCTGCTCGCCGAGAGCGGGCTGAACGTGCGCATCGCCTCGCAGTCGATCGTCAGCACCTATTGGCTCAAATCGCTGCGCACGGCGCATCGGCTCGGCGAGGCGCTCGCTGCCGGCCGCGGCAGCTTCGATCTGCCGAAGCTGCAGGCGCTGCTCGCCGAGCCGCAATTCGTCGACCAGAGCGACTCGATGAACGCCGTCATCCTCGACCCGGCCTCGGGCACCATCCACGACGCGATGGGCATGGCGCCGGCCACCGACGCGCCGTGGCGCAGCTTCCGCTTCGGAGACGCGCCATGAGCGGCCGTTTCACGTGGAACGCGGCCCGTCGGGCCGGGCTGCGGGCGCTGGCGGGGTTGTGCGTGGCGGCGACGCTCGGGCTCGCGCTGCCGGCGCAAGCGGGCACCACCGACACCCTGCCGGCGGGGACCTTCCTCTTCGACTTCGGCTACGTCATCGCGCTGACGGACAAGCAATACGACGCCAACCGCAAGGCGATCTCGCTGCTCGAGCCGATCGAGCGCTACGAGGCCGGCGGCGGTCTGCAGGGCACGCTGACGGCGCGGCCCGAGGTCGACATGCGCATGCTGGTCAGCCAGCTGCTCTACGGCATCACCGACCGCTGGAGCATCGCCGTCGCCGTCCCCGCCGCGCTCAGCACCACGATCCAGACCAATCTCGGCTGGATCCCCGGCGACTACAACTCGACGCTCGGGCGCCCCTACAGCGAGCAGGACTTCTGGGAGTGGGCCGGCTCGATGGGGCAGGGCCGGCCGCGCGACGTGTGGCGCGGCAACAACCGGGTGCTCGCGGACATCGTCGTCGGCAGCCGCTACGCGCTGCCCCAATCGGGCTGGATGCGCGCGCACAATATCCGCTGGGCGGTGATGATCCAGGGCGCGTTGCCGACCGGTCGCGAGGTCGACCCCGAGGAGATCGTCGACCTGGGCACGACGGCTTGGTACCTGCACAACTACGGCGACCTGGAATTCCATCTCTCGGCCGATTGGCGCCTCAAGGACGAAGGCGGCATCGACCGGCTGACCATCGGCACCGAGGTCTGGTACGCGTGGCTGCGCACCCGCCGCTACAAGACGCCGACCGGGGCGAAGAACCCGCTGCTGCAGACCTACGCGCCCTACGTCGGCAGCCATTTCGAGGTCGACGGCGGCGATTGGCAGGCCGCCCGCGTCTCGGTCGATTGGGTGCCCTTCCTCGGCCCGACCTTCGGCACCTGGATGACCCAGGGCTCGCTGGAGAAGGCCAAGACCTTCCCCGGCATGCTCACGCTCAACGTGATGTACGACTACATCCACCTGATGCCGAGCGTGTGGAAGTCGCGCTACACCGTGTGGAGCCTGGATCAGGGCCGCTATTGGGGCGAGGGCGACAAGCACGCCTTCTCCGCGATGGTGACGCTGAGCCTGCTGCGCGTCGGCGCGCCGCTGCAGTTCTACGTCCGACAGCGCTCGCTCGACATCGTGCCGGGGCGCAACATGCGGCCGGCCAACGCGACCACTTTCGGCGCTCGGCTGCTGGCGAAGTTCTGGTAGCCGGGCCGCGGGGCCTCCATGCACGCCGTCCTCGTCACCCAATGCCTGCAGCATGATTTCGTGGGGCCGATCGGACCCTTCGACGCGCTGCCGAATCAGCTCCACATCGGCCACGAGGAGGCCGAGCGCCTGCTCGGACCGGAGCCGGAGCAGGGCCCGCTGGCGCAGCTGATGGCCTGGGCGCGCAAGGTCGAGCACGGCCTGACGGTGGTGCACGTCCGCGATTGGCACGACCGCGGCGACGCCAAGCAGCACGCGCATCTGGACCGCTTCGACGACCATTGCCTCGCCGGCACGCCCGGCGCCGAGCTGGTGCTGGGCATGGACGCCGACGTCGACGGCGAGCGCGTGCGGCGGGTCGACGCGCTGACGCTCAACGACGCCACCGGCAGCAACCTCGGCGAGGTCTTGGCGCAGATTCGGGCCGCGCACGGCGAGGCGCTGCGGGTCGGCGTGGTCGGCGTCTGGACCGAGGCGAAGGTCACGTTCCTGCTCTACGAGCTGATGTCGCGCTGGGGCGTCGAGTCGCTGGCGACGTGCAGCGCGCTCTGCGCGAGCAGCAACCGCGAGCGGCATTTCGCCGCGCTGGATCAGCTCGGACGCGTGCTCGGCGTGCAGATCTGCCATTCCGTCGGTGAATTCGCCGCGTGGCTGCGCGACGACGCCGAACCGCTGCAGCTCGACGCCGCCTTGGACGCCGGCCACCTCGAGGTGCATTGGCCCGCCATCGACCCCGCTTTGCCCGCCTCGGCGCGCGCGGACATCGAGCGCCAACACGACGCCGACCTGCCGATCTTGCAGGCGCTCTTCCCGCGTGAGCAGTCGGTGCGGCTGCAGGCGATCAGCGGCGGCTTCTCGGGCGCGGGCGTCTACCGCGTCACTGGCCGCGACCGCCGCGGCCACGAGGTCGCCGCGACCGTGCTCAAGCTCGGCAGCCGCACGAATATCGCCGACGAGCGCCGGCGCTTCGAGTTGGTCGAGGGCGTGCTCGGCAACGACGCCCCGAGCGTGCGCGGCCTGGTCGAGCACGGCCAGCGCGCCGGCCTGAAGTACGCCTACGCCGCGATGGGCGGCGAGGGCGTGCGCACCTTCAAGTCGATGTGGTCCAAGCTGCTCGCCGGCGACGAGCGCGCCTTCGGTCGCCGGGCGCCCGAGGCGGTGCTCGACACCGTGTTCGGCGGCATCCTCGGGCGCTTCACCGCCGCGCGGCGCTACGAGCCGCTGGATCTGATCCCGGCGTACGGCTTCGTCGACAAGCAGGGCGCGCTCTACAGCGGCCAGCGCGTGCGCGACAACAGCCGCCGCGCGCTGGCCGACGGCGGCGGGCACGGCTGGAGCATCACGGGCGACGCTGCCGACGAGGCGCTGCAGATCCCGGCGTTCGCGGGGCGGCCGGCGCAGACGCTGGCGACGCCGGCGCGCTTTTACGACCACACGCTGCCGGCGCTGCGCGGGCTGCTGCAGCACGAGCGGCATTGGGTCGCCTACGTCCACGGCGACTTGAACTACGCCAATATCCTCGTCGACGACGGCGGCAACGTCTGGGTCATCGATTTTGCCCACGCCGGCCGCAAGCATGCGACGCGGGACCTGCACAAGGCCGAATCGGACCTGCTCTTTCTGCTGACGCAGATCGAACGCGAGGCCGAGCTCGGCGAGGCGATGGCGATGATCGACGCGCTGCTGGCGGTGCAAGACCTCGCGGCGCCGCTGCCCGAGACGCTGCCGGCGCTGCAGAGCCCGGCGTTGCGGCGTTGTTGGCAGCTGCTGCGGCATCTGCGCGGGCTGCTGGCCGAGGTCGTCGGCAGCGAGCGCAACCCGACGCACATCGCACTGCCGATGCTCTGCTACGCGGCGCAGACCATCGCCTACGACGAGGCCAATGCCTTCCAGAAGCGGCTGGCGCTCTACACCGCGGCGCGGCTCGGAGAGCAGATCCGCGACCGCTTCGCGCGCGAGCACGAGCTGCGCTTGGACCAAGTCCCCGCCGCGCTGCTGCAAGCGCCCGGCAAGCCGACGCCCGGCGCGCTCTACCTCACGCTCTGCCCGGGGCGCACCGACCGAGGTCGCGACCTCGACGCCGATATCGACACCCTGCGTCGTCGCGGCGTGCATCACGTCGTCTGCCTGTGCAGCGATATGGAGCTGCACGGCGTGGGCGTGCACGACTACGGCAAGCGTCTCGCCGCGGCCGGCATCACGCTGCACCACGAGGTCGTCGCCGACCAAGGCGCGCCGCCCGAGGACGCCGACGACAAGATCGCTCGCCTGGACGAGGGCCTGCTCGCCCGCGGCGTCGACGTCGTCGTGCACTGTATGGGCGGCCTCGGGCGCACCGGCCTGCTCGCCGCCGCGCTGCTGATCCGCCGCGGCATGGACGCCGACGCCGCCATCGCCGCGATCCGGAAGGTGCGCTCGCCGCGCGCGATCGAGACCGAAGCGCAGGTCGCCTGGCTGCACGCCTACGCCGCGCGAACGGCCACTGCTCGAGCGTAGGCGCCTTGGCGCCTCGACCCGCTACTTCGGCTCGACCAAGGCGTCGATGCAGCCGGCGGGCGCAGTGACGGGGTTGCAGCGCGCCGCCACGCCGCCGGGCAGCTGCACGCTGTAGCCGGCGGGCTCGGCGACCTCCTGCGGGAAATCGGTCGAGCAGGCCTGCGCGCCGCTGGCGAAGGCGGCCTCGCGGCGGCTGGTGTCGCCGGCCCAGGGCTCGTCGGTGCTGTCCGCGCGGGTGCGCACGATCTGGCCGGCGGCGAGTGCGGCCGCGATGGCCTCGCTCGCGGTCGGGTCGTCGATCTTGGTGGCGGCGGCCCACGGGTCGCTCGGCTTGCCCTCGGCGAACAAGATCCTGCCCGCGAGCTGCGGATGCTTCGCGACGTAGGCGTCGCGCACCGCGCCGCCGTCGAGCAACGAGAACATCGCGCGGCCCCGCACGTCGTCGAGCAGCGGCCACCCCACGGTCTGCACCGCCGTCATCAGGTCGGCCGCGTCGCCGCGCACGTCGTCCGGGTCGATGCGCCGATCGGCCGGCCAGACCGCCGCGATCTCGGCCTCGAGCGCGTCGAGCAGGGTGCCGTCGAGCAGCGCGGCGTCCGACTCCTTGCTCTCGATCCACACCCAGAGCGGCACGTGCTGCGGGTGCGCGTCGGAGAACGTGCGCAGGGCCGTCAGACAATCCTTCAGCGTGAAGCAGGTCGTCTCGGGGTCGAGCAACGTGACGTGCCGCACCTCGAAGCGGCTCTCGTCGGCGTTCCAATGCACGTCGAGCTCGAATTGGCGCACGCCGAGTTCGCCCGCCTGCACGTCGAGCGGTTCGTGGTCGTACTTCCAATCCTTCGGCCCACCGGTCTTCGGGCGCAGGTGGTAGGAGTTGTGCGTGCCGACGACCTGGATCTGATTCAGCCGCAGCGGCGGATTCTGCGCGCCGGCGCCCTTGCCGCCCTCGTCGCTCTCGCAGCCCGTCGTCGCCACCATCGCCGCCGCCAGCATCGCCTGGACGCCCCAGCGCGCAAACCGCGGCATCCCCGGCCGTCCCTGCCGACCTCGCATGGTCCCTCCGTCGCTCGTGATCTCGGTCTAGGCGTCGGATTCGTCGTCGAGCGCCTGCGCGGCGGACGTGCCGAGGAATCCCTCGTCACTGTGCAGGGGGACGCCCTCGCGGCGCAACAACGCGGCGAAGACGCCGTCGCCCTCGCGCACCTCGCCGTCGCGCCACGTTCGGCCGACGCCACACGAGGGGCTGCGCGCCTTGAGCACGGCGAGCACGGGCGCGTCCGGGCCGAGCGCCTCGCGGGCGCGCTGTGCACCTTGCACGAAGGCGTCGGTCACGTCCCCGCCGCCGTCGTTGCGGACCACGCGCGCTTGCCCCTTCCAGACCTCGGCCCCGGCGCCGCCCGCCAAGCTCGCAGGTGGTCGCGGGGTGCCGAGCTCGCCGAGCTGCTCGGGGCACACCGGGCGCACGTCGAGGCCGGCGATCTGCAGCGCGCCCAGCCGTCGGCGCAAGGCGTCGTCACCCACGGTGGCGCCGTCGTAGCGGCATCGATGACCGAGCAGGCAGGCCGAGACGACCACGACCGCAGGCCCGCGAACGCGGTCTGGGTCGACCTTCGTCGTCCTCTTGCGCGAACTTCGAACCGTGCCCATCGCCTCCTCTCCTCCAGGTACGTTGGCGATCGCACGGGCCTCGGTGCAAAACTTTTTACTCTTCGACGTATTTGGCCGGGTCCTCGGCGAACTTCGTGTCGCAGCCCGGGCAGCAGAAGTAGTACGTCTTGCCCTTGTATTCCGCGGTGCGGGTCTCCGCGGTCGGCTTGAACGAGTGCTTCATCACCGGGCAGACCGCCGACTCGGGCAGCGCCGCCGCGTCGCCGGCCGGCGCTGCGGTGGCGGTGGCGGCGGTGTGCTGATGGGCAGCGCCGCAGCCGACCAGCGGTGCGAAGCAGGCGAGCGAGAGCAGCAGCGCGGCCGAGCGCTGACGATGGGTACGCGACATTCGATGCCTCCTCGTGGGCCGTATCGCCGGCCCGTTCTCTGAGAATCTTCTACGAATCGACCCAAGATTGCATCCACGCGCGTCCGTAGCGTGTCGCCAGGATGCGCCGCTACTCGACCATCGCCGCCCTGTTCGTGCTCGCCGGCCTGCTCGGCGAACGGGCTGCGTTCGCCGGCGAACTCGAACGCGCCCACCCCGAAGCAGACGGCGCGCACGACCACGATCAGGCTCCGCAAGCCGTCGATTTCGCGACCGTCATCGGCGCCGTGCCGGCCCGGGCCGACCTCGAGCTCGCCCGCCGCGCCGCTACCGCCGGCAGCGGTCACCTCGCCGCCGTCGGAGCCGCCGGGACGTGGTTGCTGCAAGCCTATCCCTCCGTGCGGCTCGCGCCCGACCTCGGCGCCGAGCTGCAGGGCGGCGTGCAGAAGAACATCCCGATGGAAGACCTCGCGGGGGGCCGCCGCGCCGCGCTGCGCGCCGAGGCCGCCGTACTGCGGGCGCGGGTCGATACCGACATGCTCTCGGCCCGGCTCGACGCGGCGCGGGCGTTCTTCGCGCTCTGGACCGCCGCGGAGATCCAACGCCTGCTGCTCGCCGAGCTGAAAGCCGCCGAGGCGACCGTCGAGGTCGCCCGCCGTGCCCGCGGCGTCGGCGCCGGCTCGGCCCACGACGTCGCCGAAGCCGAGGCCGTGCACGCCGAGCTGCAGAGCCGCGCGGTCGAGATCGAGCACGCGCTGCACCACGCCGGCATCGAGCTCGCCCGCGCCACCGGGTTGCCCTTCGCCCGGTCGCTGCGGGCGCGCGGTCCGCTGCCCGAGCCGCCGCTGCCGAAGGGACCCGCCCTCGCGGCCGCGCTCGAACGCGCGCGGCAGAGCCCGCCCGTGCGCCTCGCCGCGCTCGAGCGCGACGCCGCCCGCGCCCGCGCCGCCGAGGCCCGCGCCGGTCGCGGCAGCTGGTTGCAGGTCGGCGGTTGGGCCGAGCTCGGGACGCCGGGCGACGCGACCTTCCGACTGACGCTCGGCTGGCAGACCGGTTCGCGCAGCCAGAACGCGCGCGAAGAAGCCGCCGCCGCTCGCGAAGACGCCGCGCACCAGGCGCAGGTCGCGCGTTTGCGCCGCGACGCCGAGGCGACGCTGCTCGACGCGAGCCACGAGGTGCACCACAGCGCCCGCGCGCTCGAGCTGCTGCGCACGCGCTGGCTGCCCGCCGCCGAGCGCCGCCTGGCCCTGCGCAAGGCCGCGCTC
Source organism: Pseudomonadota bacterium (assembly GCA_041163625.1). GTDB lineage: Bacteria > Myxococcota_A > UBA9042 > UBA9042 > UBA9042 > JACKFC01. Next base: position 12,274 of record JBEARB010000003.1, read on the forward strand.
GCCGCCGGTGCCGGCCGTCGCGTCGAGGTCGTCGCCGCCGAGCGGGCGTTGCTGCAGGCGCGGATCGAAGAGGTCCGCCTGCAGGCGGCTGCGCGCTGGGCCGCCGTGCAGCTCTGGCTGCTGCTGCGGCGCGCCGAGGAGGAGCCCCGATGAGTCGCCTGTCCGTGCGTCGGCGCGCCGTCGCGATCGGCGCGGTCTGCGTCGCCGCGCTCGGCGCGGTCGCCTGCAACGCCCCATCCGAGGGCAGCGCGACCGCTGCCGATGGTGCGGCCGCCGAAGCCGGCCCCGCCATCGCGAGCCGCAGTGTCCGCATCGTCCGGCCCCGCCGACTACTCGGCGCCGTCGCCCGCTGGCCCGCCGAGAGCGTCGCCACCGCCGCGCACGAGGCGGCGGTCGCCACGCCGGTCGCCGGTCGCGTCGAGGCCGTCCTGCACAGCCCGGGCGACGTGGTCGCGCAGGGCGAAGCGCTCCTGCGCCTGCGCAGCCCCGAACGCGCGGCCGCGGTCGCTGCCGAGCGGGCCGCGCGCCGCCAGCTCGACGTGGTCCGCCGCCGGCTCGCGCAGGTCTCCCGCCAGCAGCAAATGGGCCTCCTGCTCGCCGACGCGCGCTACGCGCTCGAGCGCGACGCCGCCGGGCTCGAAGCCGAGGCTGCGCGCGCCGCCGCGACGCTCGCCGCCACCCACGACCCGGCCTGTGACGGACCCGAGCCGCGCGACGCCGCGCTGTTGGTGCTGTGCGCGCCGCAGGCCGGCGTGGTCGCCGAGGCGCACGCCCGCGTCGGCGAGAACGTCGGCCCTGGCACCGACGCACTGATGACGCTGCGCACGCGCGCCCCTGGCCGGGTGCGGCTGCAGCGCTTCGGTCCCGCACCCGCAGGCGTGCAGCTGCGCTTCGAGGCGGCCGGGCGCAGCGTCCCGCTCGCGGCCGACGCCGTCTCGGATCTCGTGGATCCGCGCACCGGTGCGGTCTCGGCCTTCCACCTCCCCGAGCCGGCCACGGTCCTCGACGCCGGCCTGCGCGGCGACGTCGTCGGCACCCTCGACGGCGCCACGGCCGAGGTCTTCGCCCTGCCACGCACCGCCGTCGCCCAACGCGCGGGCGCCTTGGTCGCCTTCCGCGTCGTCGGCTCGGGGGCGCCGCAGGCCGTGCCGGTGCGCGTGCTCGGCGGCGACGCGGCCGAAGTCTGGGTCCGACCGGCCGCCGGAGACGCGCCGCTCCGCCTCGGCGACGCGGTGCTGGCCGTCGCGCCGCCCATCGAGGGCGGCGGCGGGGAGGACTAGGTGCTCGGCCACTCCGTCACCGCCGCGCTGCGCCACGGCCGCGTCGCCCTCGGCCTGACCTTGGCGCTCGCGTTGGTCGCGGTGCTGACCGCGCGCCACCTCGAGCTCGACGCCTTGCCGGACGTGACGACCAATCAGGTCGTGGTGCTCACGCGCGCGCCGGGCCTGACGCCGGTCGAGACCGAAGAGCTCGTGACGCGGCGGGTCGAGGCGGCGACCGGTGGCCTGGCCGGCATCGAGACCACGCGCAGCCTCTCGCGCTACGGCATCTCGGCGGTGACGCTGGTCTTTGCCGACGACGTCGACCCGTGGCGCGCGCGCCAGGCGGTGGCCGAGCGGCTGACGGCGCTGGCGACCGAGCTGCCCGAGGGCGTCGAGCCGCCGGAGATGGGGCCGCTCAGCGGTGGTCTCGGCGAGGTCTATCACCTGGTCCTGCGCTCGGACCGCCACGACAAGGCGGCGCTGCTGGAGATGGCCGAGCTCCGGGTCGCACCGCTGTTGCGGACGGTGCCGGCGGTGGTCGAAGTCAACACCTGGGGCGGCGCGCAGCGGACGTACGAGCTGCGGGTGGAACCGGCCCGGCTCGCGGCCCATCGGCTCACCCTGGCCGACGTGCAGAGCGCGGTGCAGCGCAGCGTCGGCCGCGTCGCCGGTGCCGCGCTGCCGGTCGGTGACGGCCAGACGCTGCTGCGCGGGCGTACGCTGCCCGAATCGCCTGAGGCGCTCGCGGCGCTCTCGATCCGCACGCCGACCGGCGCGCGCGTCCGCCTCGGCGAGCTCGGCGCCGTCGCGCAGGGTGAGCTGCCGCGTACCGGCTCGGCGACGGTCGATGGCCGCGGCGAGGCCGTCTACGTGATGGTCCAGATGCTCAGCGGCGCCAACGCGCTCGAGCTCTGCGAGCGCCTCGAGGCGCGGCTGCCCGAGCTGCGCGCGGCGCTGCCCGCCGGCGCCCGCATCGACGTGCTCTACGACCGCGCCGTGCTGGTCCGCGCGACGCTGCGGACGGTCGCGAAGAACCTCGCCGAGGGCGGCTTGCTGGTCGTGACGGTGCTCTTCGCGATGCTCGGCAGCCTGCGCGCCGGCTTGCTGGTCGCGGCGGTGATCCCGCTGGCGATGCTGGGCGCCCTGGCGACGATGGTCGTGCTCGACGTACCCGGCAACCTGATGAGCCTCGGCGCGGTCGATTTCGGCCTGCTCGTCGACGGCGCCGTGGTGGTGGTCGAGGCGCTCTTCCACGACGTGCACGCCGAGCCCGAGACGCGCGGGCTGAGTTGGCGCGACCGCGTCGCCCGGGTGGCGCGGCGCGTGAGCCGACCGGTCTTCTTCTCGGTGCTGGTCATCGCGCTGGTGTACGCGCCGATCGTGGCGCTCGGCGGCGTCGACGGCCGCATGTTCCGGCCGATGGCGGTGGTGGTCATCGCGGCGCTGTTGACCTCGTTGGCGCTGGCGCTGTGGGCGGTGCCGGCAGCGGCGGCGGTGATGCTGCGGCCGCGCGACGTGCCGCACGGCGAGCCGATGCTGGTGCGCGGCGCGCGGGCGTTGTGGAAGCCGCTGTTCAGGCAGGCGCATCGCTTTCCCGGCCTGGTCGCGGCGCTGGCGTTGGCGGGCTTGGTCGGCGGCGGCTGGCTCTTCGCAGGGCTCGGCAGCGCGTTCGTGCCGACGCTCGACGAGGGCGATCTCGTCGTGCAGACCGAGCGCTCGCCCGATATCTCGATCGAGGCGGCGGCGGCGGCGGCGGGCGTCTTCGAGGCGGCGTTGCTGAAGGAGGTGCCCGAGGTCGCGCAGGTCGTCTCGCGCGTCGGCAGCCCGGCGGTGGCGACCGATATCATGGGCTTGGAGCAGGCCGACGTGTTCGTGCGCATCCGCCCGCCCGAGCAATGGCGGCCCGGCAAGAATCGCGACGCCATCATCGAGGACGTTGCGCGCGTCGCCGCCGAGCGCGATCCGACCGCCGAGGTCGCGCTGACGCAGCCGATCCAGATGCGCTTCAACGAGCTGCTCGGCGGCGCGGTCAGCGACGTCACGGCCGAGGTCTACGGCGTCGAGCTCGACGCGCTCCGACACAGCGCCGAGCGGGTGGCGCGGGCCATCGAGACGGTGCGCGGCGTGGTCGACGTGCGCGTGATGACGCCGCCGGACGTGCCGCTGGTCGACGTGCTCCCCGACCCCGACGCGGCGGCCCGCCACGGCCTCGACGTCGCCGACGTGCTCGACGTGGCGCGCGCGCTTCGCGTCGGTATCGACCTCGGCAGCACGCTCGACGGCCTGGTCGAGGTGCCGATTCGCCTACGCCTCGGCGGCACCGGGACGCTCGGCGGGCCCGGAGATCCGGTCGGCGTCGCGCTGCCGGCCGGCGCCCTCGAAGACGCCCGCGTCCCGACGCCGACGGGCACGCTCGTCCCGCTCTCGGCGCTCGCCCGC
>JBEARB010000004.1:0-20135 GCA_041163625.1 Pseudomonadota bacterium
CACGACCGAGAGCAGGATGAGGAGGTACAGAATCCACTCCGCGCCGAGCGAGTCGAGCACGTGAGCCAGGGTATCGATCAACATCGATGAATCTCCCGTCGCTCCGCAGCCGTCGTCGCCACCCTGGCGTCGGCACGGAGGACCGTTTCGTTGCCGCATCCCACCACACGGCACGGGGTCGGGATCGTGACAGCGGCCCCAGACGGATGCAAGCTGATGCCCCGAGGTGCGCGGGCCGGCGACATGAATGTCGGTGAACCGAACATCTGGGCAGGAGCGGGGCGCGATGGAACTCCGAGAGCTGGCGACGCGCGATCGCATCGACCCCGACCGCTTCGAGGCCGCGATGGCCGATCTGGCGGCGGTCGGCGAGTACGGTCCCGATCGGCTGATCGATGTTCTGCGCAGCTATCTCCCGACCGGCGATTTCGAGATGGTGCGGCGCGCCTGGCGATTCGCCGCGACCGCCCACCACGGCCAGAAGCGCAAGGGCGGAGGTCCGTACTTCACGCATCCGATCGCGGTCGCCGAGTTGGTCCTGCGGCTGCGGCTCGACGAAGCGAGCGTCTGCGCCGGCCTGCTGCACGACGTGGTCGAGGATTGCGACGTCACGTCGCAGGAGATTCGCGATCGATTCTCCGACGACATCGCGCACATCGTCGACGGGGTGACCAAGCTCGACAAGATCCCCTTCGCGCGCACCGAGGAGAAGCAGGCCGAGAACTTCCGCAAGATGCTCGTCGCGATGAGCAAGGACATCCGTGTGCTGCTGATCAAGCTCTGCGATCGGCTGCACAACATGTCCACGCTCGAGGCGATGGCCGCGCACAAGCAGAAACGGATCGCCGCCGAGACGATGGAGATCTACGCCGGCCTCGCCAACCGCCTCGGCATCGGCTGGATGAAGACCGAGCTCGAAGACCTCTGCTTCCGCTACCTCGAGCCCGAAGGCTACGCATCGCTCAAGCAGGCGGTCGGCGAGCGCAAGGTCGAGCGCGAAGCCTATATCGCGAGCGTGGTCGAGCTGCTGCGCAACGAGCTCGCCGACGCCGACCTCGCCGACGCGGCGGTCAGTGGCCGACCCAAGCACCTGCACGGCATCTGGCGCAAGATGCAGAACGCCGGCGTGCCCTACGAGCGCATCCACGACGCACAGGCATTCCGGGTGCTCACCGACAACACCGAGCAATGCTATCGCGCCCTCGGCGTGGTCCACAGTCGATTCACGCCGATCCCGGGCCGCTTCAAGGACTATATCGCTCTGCCGAAGGCCAACAATTATCAGAGCCTGCACACGACGGTCCTGGGCCCGGACAACAAGCCGATCGAAGTCCAAATCCGCACCCACGACATGCACCGAATCGCGGAGAACGGCGTGGCCGCGCACTGGCGCTACAAGGAGCGTGGCGCGGCTGTCCGTCCGCGCGACGAGGCGCGCTTCACCTGGCTCAAGCAGTTGCTCGAGCTGAGCAAGGAAGCGCCGGACTCCGACGAGTTCCTCGAGAACATGCGCGTCGATCTGTTCGCGGACGAGGTCTACACCTTCACGCCCGCCGGCGACGTCAAGGTCTTCCCGCGCGGCGCCACGCCGATCGACTTCGCCTACTCGGTGCACACCCGCGTCGGCGAGACGGCCGTGGGTGCCAAGGTCAACGGTCATATCGTCAGCCTCGACACCCCGCTGCGCAACGGCGACATCGTCGACATCATGACGCGCTCGGACTCGCGGCCGAGCAAGGGCTGGTTGAGCTTCGTCCGGACCAGCCGTGCCAAGACCAAGATCCGCAACTACGTGCGCGCCGCCGAGCGAGCCCAGGCACTCGAGCTCGGGCGCGATCGGCTCGAGAAGGCGCTGCGCAAGCACAAGATCTCGCTGACCCGCGCCGAGCGGAACGAGAAGCTACCGGCGACGCTGACGCAGTTCCGCTGCCAGACCGCCGAAGAACTCTTCATCGGCATCGGCTACGGCAAGATCGACGCGCGGCAGGTGGTCGAGCACCTCTACCCGGAGACGCGGCCGGTCGCCAAGCCCAAGGCCGAGCCCGAGACGCCCAAGCGCTCACGGAAGAAGAGCGGCGACGACGCGGCGATCGTCATCGACGGTATCGAAGACATCCTCGTCCGATTCGCCCGCTGCTGCACGCCGGTCCCGGGCGACGACGTGGTCGGCTTCGTCACCCGCGGGCGCGGCATCACCGTGCACCAGCGCCATTGCCCACATGCGCTCGATTCCGATCCGCTCCGGCGCATCGAGATCGCCTGGAACCGCGACCGTGGCGGCCAAGCCCGCGTGACCGTCCGCGTTCACACCGGCAACGGGCCGGGCATGCTCGAGAAGATGTCGAGTCGGTTCCGCGAGGCCGGCGTCAATATCCGCAGCGTGCAGGCGAAGATGGTCGACCGGCTCAACGCCGTCTCGACCTTCGAGCTCGAGGTCGCCGACCGCGATCAGCTCGACCGCGTCATCCAGGATCTGAAGCGGCTCGATTTCGTGCACCGCGTCGATCGCATCGGCGGCTGAGTCCGCCGCTCCGACTCAGCGCAGCATGTCCGGCACGTGCGGCGTCTCGCGCAAGCGCCACGGTTGCAGTCGTCCCGCCACCTCGACCCCGAAGGCGGCGCGCATCGCGTCGGTGCGCCAGCGCACGTCCGCCGCGCGTCCGAGCCGTTCGAGGAAGGCGTCGCGTTCGGCCCGCGCGAGATCGGCGCAGGCCTCCCGTCGCAGCGTCTGCACCACCCTCGTGTCCTCGCGTTCCAGGAAGGACGCCGGTTCGTGCGCGACCGCCATCGCGAAGGCCGCGCCGTCGCTGGTTTCGACCACCGGCGTCAGCGCGCCGATCGCCGCGAGCGCTTCGACTGCCGGCTCCAGCAGGGGATCGGCGCGACGGAAGGCTGCGGCTGGGAAGCGACGATCGGCACGAGGGAAGAAGGTGTAGCGCCGGAGCCGAATGGGCGGTCCAGCCGCGGCCACTGCCGCCTCGAAGGCCGGGATCCGGGCCTGTTGGCAGGGGGAGTCCGCGAGCGCGACGTCGGTGCCGGGCGTCACCGGGCGCGGCGGCTCGAGCGCCGGCAACGTCTCGGCCAACCGCTTCCGCAGCGTCTGGAGCGCCGGCATCGCGCCGGACAGGCAGGAGGTGCGCGTCGGCATGTCGCAGTCCGCGGGATCCTCGCAGCAGACCACGCCCGCCTCCCAGACCGTCAAGCTGCGCGGGTGGCGCCAGCGGCGCACGTCGGACAGGTAGCGAATCCGGATCGTCTCATCGGTCACGCGGGCGCAGTCGACGCCGGAGAAGGCCCCCTGCAGGAGTCGATCGACCGCAGCGGCACGCGGTTCGCCCGGTGCCGGGCGCAGGTCGAGGACGGCGAGCTCCCGCAGCGCCAGCGTGTCGAGGACGGCGGCCCCGATGGCCGCGAGCACGGCCTCGGGATCGGGGCGCGGACCCGCGGACGCCGGCAGGCGCGCGCGCACATCGGAAGCCCGCACGACGCCCAAATCGACGTCCGCGACGATCGGATCGGCCTCGTCGGTGGCGGCTGCGATCGGCGTCGGCACCGGCGCAGGGGGCGAAGGGGACGGCGCAGGCGCGGGCGTGGGCGCACGCGAACATGCGCCGGCGGAGGCGAGGAGCGCGAGCAGCAGCAGCGCGCGCGTGGCGCTCAACGACCGCCCATCAGCGTCAGCAGGATCGCCTTCTGCGCGTGCAGCCGATTCTCTGCCTCGTCGAAGATCCGCGAGCGCGGCCCGTCGCAGACCTCGGCGGTGACTTCCTCTCCGCGGTGCGCCGGCAGGCAGTGCAAGAAGAGAGCCTCGTCACCAGCGCGCTGCATCATCGCCTCGTCGACGGTGAAGCCGGCGAAATCGCGCAGGCGCTGCGCGGCCTCTTCCTCTTGGCCCATCGAAGCCCAGACGTCGGTGACGACGACATCGGCCCCGCGGACGCCCTCGATCGGATCGTCGGTGCAGCGCAGCACCGCCCCGGTCTCGGCCGCCCGCGCCTCGGCCTTCTGCCAGACCGCCAGGTCGGGCCAATAGCCGCGCGGCGCTACGATCGTGACGTTCATGCCCAGCACGGCGCCCGTGTTCACCAGCGAGTGCGCCATGTTGTTGCCGTCTCCGACGTAGCAGAGCGTGCGGCCGCGCAGGCAGTCCACGTCGAACTGCCCCGCCGGCGACCAATTCTCCACGAGCGTCATCGCGTCGGCCATCGTCTGGCACGGGTGCAGGCGGTCCGACAGGCCGTTGATGATCGGGATCGAGGCGTAGCGTGCGAGCTCTTCGAGCACGTCGTGGCCGTACACGCGCGCCATCACGGCATCGCAGTAGCGCGAGAGCACGCGCGCGGTGTCGGCGATCGTCTCGCCGCGCCCGATCTGGATATCCTGCGCCGAGAGGAACAGGGCGTGGCCGCCGAGTTGGAACATGCCCACCTCGAACGAGACCCGCGTGCGCGTGCTGCGCTTTTGGAAGATCATGCCCAGCGTCTTGCGGGGCAGCGCGTCGTGGAAGTCGGCGGGCCGGGACTTCATCGCCCAGCCGAGCTCGAGCATCCCGCGGATGTCCGCCGTGGACCAATCCGCGATGTCGAGGAAGTGACGCAGGGCCATGTCGACCTCGTGCGCGCGGCGGGGCCGGCGCTAGAAGCTGTGCTTGAGCTCGGCGGTACGGGTCGCGCCTTCGTTCGCGTACAGACCACTGATGGCGCGGGTCGCGGCAGCGCCGTCGTCGGCCATCGGGCGAGCGGCCGGAGCCGGCGCGGGGGCCTCGCGGCGCGGCTGCGGCGCGGCGGTACGCACCGGCTGGCTCGCCATCTGGCAAGCACCCTCGAAGAACACGCCCTTGTCGATGTGCAGCGCCGGGCTGGTGATGTTGCCGCGCAGGCTGGCCGGCGCGTACAGCTCGACACCCTCGGTGGCGTAGATGTTGCCGGTCACGTCGCCGTAGACCTCGACGCTGGCGACGCGGATCTCGGCCTGGATCTCGGCGCCCTCGCCGACGATCAGCTTGCCCTCGCTCATCACCTCGCCGGTGAAGCGACCGTCGATGCGGACGGTGCCCTCGAAGGTGAGCTTGCCCTCGAACTCGCTGCCCTTGCCGAGCAAAGCGTTGATATCAGACATGATGTCGTCTCTCCCGCACAGCCCGTGGAGGCCGCGCGTCTGGTGTGCGGGCGGAGGCTACTACAGCCCGAGGCGCAGCCGCCACACGTTCTTCACGGCCTCGAAGACGATGGCGCCGTGCATCTTCGAGTCGCCGCGGACCCGATCCGGGAACACGATCGGGACCTCGGTCACCCGGAATCCCGCCTGGATGGTTCGCCACGTCAGCTCGATCTGAAAGACGTAGCCTCCGCCCTGGATCGCGTCGAGCGGCAGCGCGGCGAGCACCTCGCGCCGGAAGCACTTGAAGCCGCCGGTCAGGTCGCGAAAGGGCAGCCCCAGGATCATCCGTGCGTAGGTGTTGCCGCCGCGCGAGAGCAGTCGACGATGCATCGCCCAGCCCTCGGTGCCGCCGCCTTCGATGTAACGCGAGCCGAGCACGAGGTCCGCTTCCTGCGCTTTGCGGAGAAATTCCGGGAGGTACTTCGGCTGGTGCGAGAAGTCGCAGTCCATCTCGAAGATCAAATCGTAGTCGCGCTCGAGCGCCCACCGGAAGCCGGCGATATAGGCGCGACCGAGCCCCTCTTTGGCGGTGCGGTGCAGCACGTGCACGCGGCTGTCGGCCGCCGCGAGCTCGTCGGCGATCCGCCCGGTGCCGTCGGGGCTGTTGTCGTCGATGACCACGATCTCGATGCTCGGCACGACCTCGAAGATCGCTGCCACCATCAGTGGCAGGTTCTCCGCCTCGTTGTAGGTCGGCAGGCAGATCACGGCCTTGTCGCGGGTCGTCATCCTAGAAGCCCTCTTCGTAGAACGAGCTCAGCAACCGGCGATGCTTGCGCAGCAAAGCCTGGCGCCGCAGCTTGAGCGTCGGCGTCAGATCACCGTCCTCGACGCTCAGCTGTCGGTCGAGGATGGCGAATTTCTTGATGGTTTCGTAGCTCGCCAGGCTGCGGTTGCGCTCTTCGACGACACGCTCGATCAGGCGATAGACCGCCGGGTGTTGGCTGATCTCCGCAAAGCTCGTGTAGGCGATGTCGCGCTCGGCGCAGAAACGCTTGACCTCGCCCTCGTCCAGGACGAGCAGGGCGGTCAGATAGGGCTTTCCGTCGCCATAGACCAGGGCCGCGTCGATGAACTCGCTGGCTTCGAGGTGGCCCTCCACGTTTTGCGGCGCGACCGCCTTGCCGCTCGCGGTCAGGATGATGTCCTTCTTGCGATCGGTGATCCGCAGCGAGCCGTGGCCGTCGAGCTCGCCGATATCACCGGTGTGCAGCCAGCCGTCGGCGTCGAACGCGGCGCGGGTCGCGCTGGCGTTGTGGTGGTAGCCGGTCATCAGGTTCGGACCCCGGACCAGGACCTCGCCGTCCTCGGCGATGTGCAACTCGACGCCTCGCAAGGGCTTGCCGACGGTACCCAGACGCGCCTCGCCGGGGCGGTTCAGCGTCGCACAGGCCGAGGTCTCGGTCAGGCCGTAGCCCTCGAGCAATTCGAAGCCGACGGCGTGGTACCACTCCGCCAGATCGCGCGAGAGCGGCGCGCCGCCCGAGATCAGCATCCGCACGCGGCCACCGAGCGCTTCGTGCATCCGACGATGCACGAGCCGGTCGGCGAGGACGTCGCGCACACCGAGCAGCCCGGTCGGACGCTCGCCTTGTAGCCGCAACTGGCTCGCCTCCATGCCGACCGAGACCGCCCAATCGAGCACGCGGCGGCGCAGCTTGCCGTGATGGTGCAGCGAGCGCTCGAGGTCGTGCGCGAGCGCCTCGAGTTGGCGCGGCACCGCAGGCACGATCGTCGGCTGCAGCCGCCCGAGGTCCTGCGCACCGAACAATCCGCGTTGCGGCAGGGCGAGCTCGACGCCGCGACCGACGCCGACCCACGCCACGACACGCGCGAACGCGTAGGCGAGCGGCAGGCCGAGGAGGATGCAATCGTCGCCGCGCAGGCCCAGCGCTTCGTCGAGCGCCTCGATCTGGTAGAGCAGGGCGCGATGGCTGAGCAGCGTGCCCTTGGGGCGGCCCGTCGTGCCGGCGGTGTAGACCAGCGTCGCGATGGCGTCGGCCGGCAGCGCCGTGCGCCGCGACTCGAGCTCGGCGTCGGCGACGTTGTGGCCGAGCGCTTCGAGCGCCGACGGCGACAGTGTCCGCTCGTCGTCGTCGCTGACGACCTCGCCGAGCAGCAGGCGTCGGCGCCCCTTGCGATCGGGTCGCTCCCGCACCTGCTCGGATTGGAAGACGACGATCTTGTCGAGGCAGACGCCGCGCTTGCCGTTCGCCGCGTCCTCGCCGCCCTCGGCCTGCGCGTTGCGGTCCTTGCAGCCGGCGAGCAGGCGCTCGAGCTCGAACGGGCCGGCCGCGAACGCGACCTCGACCTCGGAGTCGGCGAGCATGAAGGCGATATCGGCGCGGGTCGCGAACGTGTCGATCGGGACCGAGACCGCGCCGGCGAGCAGGATGGCGGCGTCGGCGACGAGCCACTCCATCCGTGTCTCGGCGATGATCGCGACGCGGGCGCCCGGCCGCACGCCGAGGGCGACCAGGCCGCGGGCCCAGTCTCGCGCCATACGGCGCAGACCTGCGATGGTCTCGCGCGTCTCGACCCCGCCGCGCAGCGTCCGCAAAGCGGTGCTGGCCGGACGGCGAATCGCCGCTGCCTCCAGCAAATCCGGCAATGTCGTGGGCGGACTCATCGCTCTCCGCCCCGCAGGCTGGTGCACGCGGGGGTCGCGAGTGTGCCGCCGGTCGTATGCTTGAAGCAAGCGTCGGTCGCGCGTATGCTCGGGCGCGCCCACGCGCCAGGAGCCGTCGAATGTTTGCAAGTCCGTGTCGATCGTTGACCGCCTCGTGCCGTCACGCAGTCCGCTTCGGCGCGCTCGGAGCGCTGCTGTTTGCGGCGCTGGTGACCGTCGGGTGCGGCGGGGCGGATCGGAAGGTCGACGTGCTCGACGGCGTGCATTCCGACGACAAAGACGCCATTCGCATCCTGACCAGCGACCAAATGCAAATCGGGTACCGCATCGAGTCCATGGCGGCGCGTGCGGACGCGCTCGAGCTCTGCTTCGAGTTCTGCCGTCACGTCGAGATGAGCGTGAAGATGTCCGACGACCTCTGCGCGTTCGCTTCGAAGTACCCGAACGTCATCTATCTGCAGGCCAAGTGCCGCGCCAGCCGAAACCGTGCCGAAGGGCACGCCGCCGCCACGCCGCGGCAGTGCATGTGCCAGGGCTAGCCGCTCCCCGCGACCCCGCCTGGCCCTCTCCACCTCCCTCTCCCACCAGACACTCAGACCGCATCCGCAGCGGGGCAGCCTCCGCCGCGGCAGGGAACGACCATGAAGCCCGTCCGCAATATCGGAATCATCGCGCACGTCGACCACGGCAAGACCACGCTCGTCGACCGCATCCTCGAAGTCTGCGCCGAGGTCGGTCGCACCGGCCTCGAGCACGAGCGCGTGATGGACAGCAACGACCTCGAGCGTGAGCGCGGCATCACCATCCTGGCGAAGAACACGGCGGTCGAGTGGAAAGGCGAGGTGATCAACATCGTCGACACCCCCGGCCACGCCGACTTCGGCGCCGAGGTCGAGCGTATCCTGCGCATGGTCGATTCGGTCGTGTTGTTGGTCGATGCCGCCGAGGGGCCGATGCCGCAGACGCGCTTCGTGCTGCGCAAGTCGCTCGGTCTGGGGTTGAACCCGATCGTCGTCATCAACAAGGCCGATCGGCCCGACGCCGACCCGGACCGCGTCCTCGACGAGATCTTCGACCTCTTCGTCGCGCTCGAGGCCAACGAGAATCAGCTCGACTTCCCGGTGCTCTACGCCTCGGGTCGCGACGGCTGGGCCGTCAACGATCTCGACGACCTGCGCGACGGCCTCGGCCCGCTGATGGACCTGATCCTCGAGCGCGTGGCGCCGGCACCCTTCGACGCCAGCGCTTCGCTGCAGTTGCAGGTGGCCACGCTCGACCGTGACGACTTCATGGGCCGGATCGCGATCGGCCGCATCTACCGCGGCACGATCCGGCAGGGCGATCGTCTCATCCACATCGACCGCGACGGCGCGCGCCATCCCTTCCGCGTCTCCAAGCTCATGGGCTTCCGCGGCACCCGCCGCATCGACATCACCGAAGCGGCCGCCGGCGACATCGTCGCCCTCGCAGGTGTCGGTGACGTCACCGTCGGCGAGACCTTGGCCGGCGAGGACAACCCCGAAGCGATGCCGACGATCCCGATCGACGAGCCGACGCTGCGGATGGAGTTCTCGATCAACGACTCGCCCTTCTCCGGCAAGGACGGAAAGTTCGTCACTTCCCGCCATCTGCGCGACCGCCTCAACCGCGAGCTCGAGCACAACGTCAGCCTCCGCGTCGAGGACACCGACCGCGCCGAGGCGCTGATGGTCTCGGGTCGCGGCACGATGAGCCTCTCGGTGCTGATCGAGACGATGCGCCGCGAAGGCTACGAGCTCTCGGTCGGCCCGCCGGAGGTCATCACCCGCCGCGGTGAGGACGGCTCGGTCGAGGAGCCCTACGAGGAAGTCGTCGTCGAGTGTCCGGAAGAGAACACCGGCGCCGTGATCGAGAAGCTCAGCCAGCGCGGCGGTGAGCTGCGCGACATGCGGCCTGCCGGCGCCGACACCATGCGCATCGAGCTGCAGGTGCCCTCGCGTGGCCTGATCGGCTACCGCAGCGAGTTCCTCACCGACACCCGCGGCGCCGGCGTGCTCTACCACGTGTTCTCGCACTACGGCCCGTGGCGCGGCGTCATCCGTCGGCGCAAGAACGGTGTGTTGATCGTGCAGGAGCCCTGCGACACCACGGGCTACGCGCTCTTCAACCTGCAGGACCGCGGCACGCTCTTCTTCGGTCCGGGCGTGGCGGTCTACGCCGGTCAGTTGCTCGGCATCCATGCGCGGGAGAACGACCTGATCGTCAATCCCGGCAAGGAGAAGAAGCTCACGAACGTCCGCGCCTCCGGCTCGGACGACAAGCTGCTGCTCACGCCGCCGAAGCAGTTCTCGCTCGAGGCGGCGATGGAGTTCATCGACACCGACGAGCTGGTCGAGGTCACCCCCGCCGCCATCCGCATCCGCAAGCGCGTGCTGGACCACAGCGATCGCCGTCGTCTCGAGAAGAAGATCGGCTAGCGGCCCGGAATCTCGGCCCGAAAGCGAAGAGGGCGGCGAGTCGATGACTCGCCGCCCTCCGCGTTTTCGGGCTCTGTCGTGCGGCTGCTAGCGGCGGTCGCCGAACAGACGCAGCAAAAACAAGAACATGTTGATGAAGTCGAGGTAGAGGTTCAGCGCGCCGCGGATGGCCCACTGGCTCGCCTCGCGCGGGGGCGCGAAGCCCGTGTGGGGCGGGTGGATTCGAAACGGGTAGGTCGATTGTTCATCGGTTTTCCTTGGTCGCCGTGCGCGGCATGCGCCGGCATCACCGCTTAGAACAGCCCAGCCTCGGGTCCTGTTCCCTTGCTGCGCATCGTGGTCAGCTCTTGCGGACGCGAGGCGTACGGCATCGCTGCCTCGACCGTCAGCGCGCGCGCCCGGATCATGTCGTGCAGGCTCTGGTCCAGGGTCTGCATCCCGACCGTGTTCGACGCCGCCATGATGTCGTAGAGCGCCGCCGGATCGTGCCCGCCACGCAAGATCCCGTAGACCTGCGGGCTGCTGAGCAGGACCTCGACCGCCGGCAGCAGGCGCTGGTTGTCCGAGGCGGGGATCAAGCGCTGTGAGATCATCGCGACGAGCTGCGCGGCCAGGCGAGCCCGCAACTGCGGGAGTGCGTCGGCCGCGACGAGGCCCTCGAGGCGGCGCACGGTGGCGGCCACGTCCAGCGCCACCACGCCGGCGAGGACGAGCTTGCCGGCTTCGGCAGCGTCGATCGCGGCGGTGAGAGCGGCTGCGTCGGCGATCTCGTCGATGACGACGACGTCGGCGTCCGAGTCCAGCGCGTCGCGGACGCCAGCGGCGATCGACTCGCAGTCGACTCCGACGCCGCGCTGCACGATCCAGGCGAGTTTGTCGTCGAAGATCACCTCGACCGGCCGCTCGATGGTGCAGATCTGCCGCGCGTGCGTGGACGTCGTGTTGATCGCGTCGATCATCGCGGCCGCGGTCGTCGTGCGTCCCTCGCCGCGGCCCCCGCAGAGCAGGACCAAGCCCGCCTCGACGTTGCACAGCGTCGCCACCGGCTGCGGCAGACGGAGGTCGCGCAGGACGGGCGCGCGGCTCGGCAGCACGCGAACGGCCAGCGCGATGCCGCCGCGCTGCCGCGAGACGGAGACGCGAAAGCGACCGACGCCCATCAGGCCGTAGATCGCCGTCTGCGAGACTCCGCGATTGAACGCCGCCGCCTCTTCGCCGCTGAGCACGTGGGTCGCGATGGTCGAGAGCGTGTCCGCGTCGAAGGCCGGCTCCTCCCGGCGCGAAATCAGCCGACCGACACGGCGATAGAGCGGGCGCTGGCCCGCCTTGAAGTGCACGTCGGAGATCTGCCGCTCGCTCGCGAAGCGCAGAATCGACTCGAAGCGATCGATCGCTTCTTTCATGGCTTGCCCTCCTCTGGGCTACTTGCCGGGGGCGTCCTTGGGCGCGGGCTTGGTCTTCTCGAAGCGCGCCTTCTTGTTCGCGCGGTAGACCGCCACACGCTGCCCGTTCTTGCGCACCATCGCGCGCTTGAACTCGGTGGGCTTGACCGTGATGGTGAGCGGCTCGTAGCCGCCTTCGCGGACCTCGAGGACGATGGTGTGCTCCTCGGTGCGATCGAGGCCGAGCACGACCAGGGTCTTGCGGCGCTCGGTGTACTCGTGGTTCTCCCACGTCGGCTTGCCGTCGACCGTGAACTTGATGAACTCGAACGGGGTCTTGATCACCACCTCGCCGGGCACGTCGACGTCGTCGCCCTCGGCGGCGACGAGCAACGCGGGGACCGAGACGACGAGCGCGGCCAGCGCGGCGAGCGCGCGGCGGCGAGTGGGAGCCTGGATGTGCGAACGCATGGAATCCTCCGTGAGCGGCGCTCGGGTGCGCCGGACCCGCACAAGGTAATCCGCTGCGAACCCGCCGTCACGCGACGGTTTCAACGAGGCGCCTTGCCTCCGGAGTCCGCGCGCTTGCGACGCGTCGAAGTCGACGCCTTGGCCGCAGCCGGCCCGCTCGCGGCCGGCTTGCTCGCGGCCGCGAGCTGCGCCTCGAGCGCCTCGACGCGCGCCTCGAGCGCCGCGATGCGCTCCTGCGTGCCGACGTAGCGGTCGTCGTGGCGGCGGGTGGCAGCGCCGAGCGATTCCACGATGCGCCGCAGGCGTTCGTCGAAGCCGATCCCCGCCTCGTTGGCGTCTCGCGGCGGCTCGGGCAGCGGCTCGCCGTCTTCGCCTTCCTTGCGCTGCAGCACGCGACCGACGGTGCGCTCGGCCTCGTTGCGCCACTTCTCGACCGTGCGCTCGACGTCGGTGCGCGCGCGCGCCACCGAGTCGGCGAGGTTGCGACCGAGGTTGTCGCCGCTATGCGAGATCAGCGTGCGCAGACCCGAGAGCGAGACCGACTGACGGTTCTTGCGGCGGCTGTCGAGCAGCGCCTGCGTGAGCGTGACCTCGGTGAGGTCTTCCTTGGTCGTATTGTCGATGACGCGGACGTCGACGCCGCCCCGCACCAGCTCCGCGACCTCTTCGAGCGTCACGTAGCAGCTGCGCTCGGTGTCGTACATCTTGCGGTTGGCGTACCGCTTGATCAGCCGCGGCTCGGCGGCGCCCTCGGCGGGAATGTTGGCGCTCATGCTCGCTCTCCTGCGGTCAGGCGGACCAGGTAGGTCTGCTTCTTGCCGACCTTGATCACCGCCAGGCGACCCTCTATCAGCGCGTCCTGACCGATCGGCGCGGCCAGATCACCCGGCGCGGCGACCCCGTTGATGCGCACGGCCCCCTCTTTCAACTTGCGCTTGGCCTCACCGTTGCTCGCGAACGGGCGGTCGTCGCCGACCAGCAGCAGGCGCAGCGGGCGCCCTTCGGCCTCGAATGCCGCGAGCGGCAGCTCCGACGAGGGCACGTCGGCGAAGATGGACTCCAGCTCAGCGGCAGGCATGCCCTGCACCTTGCCGGTGAACAGCACGCTGGTGGCGCGCTCGGCGGCGCGCAGGCCCTCTTCGCCGTGCGCCATCGTCACGACTTCGCGGGCGAGCTCTCGTTGGGCGGTGCGTTGGGCCGGCTGCTCGGCGTGGCGCGCCATCAACGCCTCGATCTCGGCGACCGGCATCATCGTGAAGCGGCGCAGGAAGGCGTCGACCTCGGCGTCGTCGGCGCCCAACCAGAATTGGTAGAGCGCGTAGGGCGAGGTGCGGGCGGCGTCCAGCCAGATGGTGCCTTGCTCGGTCTTGCCGAACTTGGTGCCGCTCCGCGTGGTCACCAGCGGCGAGGTCAGGCCGAACGGCGCGTCGGTCTCGGCGAGCGCCGCTTCACCACCGAGGTGCCGGCGGATCAGGTCGATGCCCGAGACGATATTGCCCCATTGGTCCGAACCGCCGAGCTGCGCGCGGCAGCCGTGATCGCGGTAGAGCACCAGGAAGTCGTAGGCCTGCAGCAGCATGTACGAGAATTCGGTGTACGAGATGCCCTGCTCGCGGCTCTCGAGGCGGGTGCGCACCGAGTCCCGCTGCACCATCGCGTTGACCGAGAAGTGCTTGCCGACGTCGCGCAGGAACTCGAGCAGGCCGAGGCCACCGAGCCAATCGACGTTGTTCTGCAGCGTCGCCGCTGCAGGGCCGTCGAAGTCGAGGAAGCGCGCGAGCTGGTCGCGGATGCCCGCGGCGTTGCGGGCGACGGCCTCGCCGTCGAGCAGGGTGCGCTCGGCGCTCTTGCCGCTCGGGTCGCCGATCAGCCCGGTGCCGCCGCCGACGAGAGCGATCGGGCGGCTGCCGGCCAGCTGCAGCCGGCGCAACAGCACGATCTGCTGCAGCGAGCCGACGTGGAGGGAGTCTGCGGTCGGGTCGAAGCCGATGTAGGCTGACGTTCCCGCCGTCAGCGCGGCGCGCGCCGTGGCCTCGTCCGTGCATTGGTGGACCAGGCCGCGCGCGACCAGGTCGTCGTAGAGCTCGGCGCCCCCAATCATGGCTTGGCCTCCGCCGCCGGCGCCGGTAGCACCGTCAGACCGAACACCGTCGCGTTGCGGGCCTCGCCGGCGCGGATCGGCGGCGCGTCCGCAGCGCGGCCGACGTGATCGGGCATCAGCAGGATGCTGTCGCCCGCGGCGTCCGGCCTGAACGCGATGACGCCCTCGCGATCGCCCTCGATCACTTCGCAGCGGCCGAATCCGGGCGTGCAGCGGACCGCCCAGGGCAGACCGAAGCCGCCCTTGTCCGCGCCGGCCGCGTCGTAGCGGCGGCCCGAGAGGCGGACCTCCGCCCCGGCGACCGGCTGCGGCGGCGTGACGACCAACTCGAGATCGCCGCTCGGCCGACGCAGCCGCAGCGGCACGCCCCGGGTACCCGGGCCGGCGACCTTGGGCAGGTTGCCCTTGATGACCACGGGAGTGGCGACGGCCTGCGGCGCCTCCCCGACGGGACGGAACACCAGCACCAGCGCGTGCTCGCCGCCCTCGCGCGGGACGAAATCGAGCGCGCGCGCGTCGGCGCCGGGAGCGACCGCGCCGGAGCCGTCAGCGTAGTAGGCCTGACGCAGATCGCGCGCGAGCAAGAACCCGTGCAGCTCCGCGCCGCCGAAGACGTCGAGTTTGCCGAGCGGATGGTTGCCCGAATCGAGCGCCGTGACGAAGACGCGGCCGGCCTCGAGGGCCTTCGGCTGCGAGAGCGGCTTGCCGGAGGCGTCGGCGAAGCCCGAGGTCACCTTGAAGCCGCCCCCGTTCTCCGACCGCGGCCCGTCGTAGTCGGTGGGCGGCTCGGCTGCTGCCGGCTTGGCGGCCGGCTCGGCTGCGGCGGCGGCGGCCGGCTCGGTCGGCGTCGGCGCAGCGGCCTTGTCGTCGGGGCTCGGCGCGGCGGCTTCGACGCCGACCGTCGGCTCGGCCACCGGCTCGCTCCCGCAGCCCTTGCAGCCTTCGGCTCCGATGGCGACGGCCACGACCACGACCGACGCCGCCACGCGGGTCCGGGCCCGCTCCTGCCAGATGCGCTTCACGCTGCCTCCCGGTTCCGTTGGTCCTACGACGCAAAGCGTCATGCGGTGCGTTGGCTAGCACATCTGTCGGAGCGCCGCAAAGCCGCGTTCGCGTTGACGCTCCGCGGCCGATGGGCTACCACGCCGGCCGCGCGCGCGGATGACGCGCCGCCCCCGGAGACACCGTGACCTCACCAGCCTCGAACGCCGACTCGCTCGGTCCGGCCCACGACCCGCGCCCGAGCCACGAGCGCCTCGCCGACGTCGCGCCGCGTGTGCAAGCCGCCGTCGCTGCGCTGCGGTCCGGTGGCTTCGTGCTCGTCGCCGACGACGCGCTCGACGGCGCCGTGCTCACCGTCCTCGCCGGTGCCGCCGCCACCCCCGAGAACATCAACGACATGGTCAGCCACGCCGCCGGTATCGTCGGCTGCACCGTCGACGCGGAGCGCGCCGTCGCCCTGGATCTCACGCTGGTCGGCCCGCGCCGTGCGCCGGATTCGATGCCGCGCTACGCCGTCAGCGTCGAGTCTCGCGAGGGTGTGTCCACCGGCATCTCCGCCGGCGATCGCGCCACCACCATCGCGGTGCTCTGCGATCCCGCGATCGGCGCCGACGATCTCGTCCGCCCCGGCCACATCATGCCGGCGTTGGTCGATCGCCTCGGCACGTTGCGCCGGCCCTACGCTGCGGAGGCCGCCCACGACCTCGTGCAGATCGCCGGTCTCGACGGCGGCGCCGCGTTCTCGCACGTGCTCGACGGCACCGAAGAATTGCGGGCCGCTGCCGCGCCCGCCTTTGCCGCTGCCCGCGGCTGGCCATTCTGCACCGCGAGCGATGTCGCCATTTGGCGCGCCGCCACCGAGGAGCACGTCCGCGACGTCGAGTCGGGCGTGGTCCAGACCGCGCACGGAGATCTCCGCATCGACATCTACGAGAGCGAGCTCGATTCGACGCCCCACCTCGCGCTCGTGCGTGGTGATCTCGCGGCGGGCGACCTCGCGCCGCTCGTCCGCGTGCACAGCCAGTGCCTGACCGGCGACGTGCTGCATTCGGCGCGTTGTGATTGCGGTCAGCAATTGCACGCGGCGCTCGACGCAATCGGCCAGGAAAACCGCGGCGTGCTGCTCTACCTCAGCCAGGAAGGCCGCGGCATCGGCCTGGTCGGCAAGATCCAGGCCTACGCGCTGCAGGACGACGGCCGCGACACCGTCGACGCCAACCTCGAGCTCGGCTTCGCGGCCGATCAGCGCGATTACGCCGTGGCCGCCCAGATGCTGCGCCGGCTCGGCGTCAACCGCGTCCGCTTGCTGACCAACAACCCGCAGAAGGTCGCAGCGTTGCAGGCGCTCGGTATCCAGGTGCAGGACCGTGTCCCGCTCGAGATGACCCCGGGCGAGCACAACGCCGCGTACCTCGAGACCAAGCGCCAGCGCCTCGGTCATACCCTCGGCGCAAGCTCGGAGCGTTGACGGAATCTGCGGATTTCGCGACTCTCCGCGCCCGCGCCGGCCCAGCGATGCCTTCGGCGCGTTGGAGGCTGTCTTGGCCCGCACTCCGAGCACCGACGTCCCCGACCTCTCCGTCGTCATTCCTTGCTACAACGAAGAGGCGATCTTGTGGTCGGCGATCTCCGAGTTGCATGCCGGGCTGACCGCCTGGGGCCGCAGCTTCGAGATCCTGATCAGCGAGAACGGCAGCAAGGACGATACCCGCGCCATCGCCGCCAAGC
This sequence comes from Pseudomonadota bacterium, assembly GCA_041163625.1. Lineage (GTDB taxonomy): Bacteria > Myxococcota_A > UBA9042 > UBA9042 > UBA9042 > JACKFC01. Next base: position 16,930 of record JBEARB010000004.1, read on the forward strand.
TCAGCCGCACCCTCGGCGGCGTGCGCGCGATCGAGAGCGACGAGCCGAACTACGGCAAGGCGCTGCGGCGCGGCATCGAGGCCGCCCGCGGTCGCTACGTCCTGTGCGAGGAGATCGACCTCTGCGACCTGGATTTCCACCAGCGCGCCGTGTCGATCCTCGACAGCGACGAGGCCGACATGGTCATCGGGAGCAAGGCCCACCCCGACGCCAACGACGAGCGCCCCTTGGTGCGCCGCGCCGCCACGCAGGTGATCAACGGCATGCTGCGCGTGATGCTCGGCTTCAAGGGCACCGATACGCACGGCCTGAAGGCGTTCCGGCGCGAAGCGCTGATGAACACGGTGCGCCGCTGCGTGGTCGACAAGGACCTGTTCGCCAGCGAGTTGGTCATCCGCGCCGAGCGCTACAAGCTGCGCGTGGTCGAGATCCCGATCACCATCCACGAGAAGCGGCCGCCCTCGATCCACCTCTTCCGCCGCGTGCCCAACGTGCTCAAGAACCTGGCGAAGCTGGTCTACGTGGTGCGCATCCGCAACCGCTAGCCGCCATGCCGCCACGCCGGCGGAAGGAGCCCGCCGTGCTGCGCGCCGCGGTCAACGTCGACATCGATGGCCTCTACCTCTACGACCGCATCCACGGCCACGCCGGCGGATCCGGCAACGCCGTCGGCTTCGACCCGGCGCGTCACGATCCCGCAGCCTGGACCCGCGGCGTCGTGCGCTTCCTCGACCTCTTCGACCGCACCGACGTGCGCGCCACCTTCTTCGTCGTCGCGCAGGACCTCGCCCACCCCGACGCGCTCGCCGTGTTCCGCGAGGCCATCGCCGCCGGCCACGAGATCGGCAACCATGCGCTGACGCACCCCTACGACCTCTCGCGGATGCCGCGTCAGCAGATGACCTACGAGCTGCGCACGGCCAAGGACCGGCTCGAGCAGCTCGGCGGCGTCGAGGTCGTCGGCTTCCGCGCGCCCGGCTACGTGCTCTCGGACACGCTGCTCGACGTGGTCGCCGAGACCGGCCACCGCTACGACTCCTCGCGCTTCCCGTGCCCGCCCTACCAAGCCGCCAAGGCCGCGGCGATTGGGGCCTACCGCGTGCTCGGTCGGCCGAGCGGCAGCATTCCCGAGTCGCCGTCGGTCTGGCTCGGCCAACGTCTGCCGCACCGCGTGTGCACCGCCTCGGGCCACGCGCTCGTCGAGCTGCCGATCGGCGTGGTCCCCGGCGTGCGCATGCCCTTCATCGGCACCTCGCTGATCGCGTTCGGCGAGCTCGGCTGGCAGGCGACCCGCGCCGCCCTGCGCAACGCCGATTGGATGCACCTCGAATGCCACGCGATCGACCTCTGCGACGTCGATCGCGACGGGCTGCCCGAGCGCTTGCGCGCGCAGCCCGACCAGCGCGTGCCCTTCGAGCGCAAATGGCCGCGCTTCGTGCGCGCCCTCGAGTCGATGCGCCGCACCCACGAGGTCCGCACGCTCGCCGAATGGGCCGCCGACCTCGACTCGAACCCCTGAAACCGGAGCCACCGATGAGCACCCAAATCGAAGCCGACCTCATGCAACAGCTCAAGACCGCGATGAAGGCGGGCGACAAGCGCGCGCTCTCGGCGATTCGTATGGTCCGCACCAAGATCATGGAGGCGCGGACGGCCAAGAATGCCAAGCCGCTCGACGAAGACGGCGTGCTCGAGATCATCCGCGGCTACGTGAAGAGCCTCGAGGCCGCCCTGGTCGAGTTCCGCGCGTCGGGCACGCCCGAGGACGACGAGAACGTGCTGCAGCTCAGCGCCGAGGTCACGCTCTTGCAGCCCTACATGCCCAAGTTCAAGAGTGAGGCCGAGACGATCGTGATCGTCGAAGCCGCCATCGCGGGCACCGGCGCGACCGAGCGCAAGCAGGCCGGCATGGTCATGGGCGCGGTGATGAAGGGCCACAAAGGTGAAGTCGAGCCGGGCTTGGTCCGCAAGCTCGTCGAAGCGCGCCTCGCCTAGCGCTCGCGGCCGCTCAGCGCAGCTCTTCTGGCCAGAAATCGGGCTCCGCCTCGGCGGCGGCCTTATTGTCGGCGGCTTCGCGGCGGCGGCGGTCTTGCAGCGTCAGACGGATCGCCTCCGGGCTGGACTCGAGCGCGCCCGCGGTACACACGCGCGGGCGGCGGTCGCCGGCCACGTCGCGCCGTGCGTCGCGGTCGGTGCACAGGCCGATGCCGATCGCCGGCGAGCCGATCGTCGGCCGATAACGCTCCACGCTCTCCAGGTCGAAGACCGGCAACTCGCGTCGGCTCTGCAGGTCGAGCGGCACGAAACCGGTCCGCCCGTAGAGCACCGAATGGGTGACCATCACCTCGCCGGCTTCGTAGCGGTCGACCGAGAGCGCCGCGGGCGCGCCCATGATCACCGATGAAACCACCGTGAGCTTCGCCGGCGTCTGCGAGGGGCCGGCGGGCGCGACGTGCACGCCGTGGCCGGGGTTGTAGGCCAGCGTCGAGGCCACCAACTCGAGCCTGCAGCCCGGGCGCACCACGATGGCCGCGTCGTCGCTGCCGCCGCGGCTCTTGTTGTCGTGGATCAGCGACGAGACGACGCGCAATCGCCCGCCGTCCTCTGCCCAGAGGCCCGCGCCGCTGCCGGCCGTGTTGGCCGAGATGCGGGTGCGGACCAACTCGACCTCGCCGTCGCGCGCGTAGATCGCGCCGCCGTGCCGCGTCGCTTTGTTGCGCGTGACCCAACAATCCTCCAGGCGAACCGAAGCGTCGGCTTCCACCGCGATGGCGCCGCCTTGCTCGACCACGCCCTCGGTCAGCGTCAGGTTGGCGAGGGTGACCTTCACGCCGGGCGTGACCACCGTCAGCGCCCGGCCTCGGCCGCCGGCATCGAGCACCACGCGGCCCTCACCGACACCGCGCAGCTCGAAATCGCGCGAGGCGACGAAGCGCGCGCCCTTGTAGTGACCCGGCTCCAGGCAGACGACCGGCTTGCGGCCCTTGGCGTCGATCTGGCGCTGGATCGCCGCGGTGTTGCCGTCGGCTTGCAGCGTCACGGTGCAGCGTGCCGCTTTGGCCCACGCCGGCAGCGCGAGCGTACAGACCGCCGCGAGTGCGCCCAGCAGGGCGCGGCGCCGGTGGGCGGCGAGGAAGACTTCGAGAACCCCGTCGCGACGGGGCGAATCACCATGGCTCATACGGTTGCTGACTCCAATCCGGCTC
>JBEARB010000005.1:0-21218 GCA_041163625.1 Pseudomonadota bacterium
CCGACGCCGACGGGCACGCTGGTCCCGCTCTCGGCGCTCGCCCGCATCGAGCGCCGCCCGACGCCGAGCCGGATCAGCCACGACGAGGGCCAACGCCGCGTCGTCGTCGGCTTCAACGTCCGCGGACGCGACCTCGGCGGCGCGGTCGCCGACGCCCAAGCCGCCGTCGCCGCCGCCGTCCCGCTGCCCGAGGGCCAACGCCTGCGCTGGGGCGGCCAGCACGAGACGCTCTCGGCCGCCCGCGCCCGCATGGCGGTGGTGCTGCCGCTGACGCTGCTGCTGGTGATGGTCACGCTCGTGCTCGGCTTCGGCGCCATGCGCCCCGCGCTGCTGGTGCTCTCGCACGTGCCCTTCGCCGCGCTCGGTGGCGTGGTCGCGCTGCAGCTGCGCGGGATGCCGCTGTCGATTTCGGCGCTGATCGGCTTCATCGCGCTCTCGGGCATCGCCGTGCTCAACGGTGTGGTGCTGGTCAGCCGCGTGCGCGAGCTCGAAGCCAACGGGATGCCCGGCGATCCGGCGATGCAGCTGGCCGTCTCCGAGCGCTTGCGTCCGGTGTTGACTACCGCCCTGGTCGCCGCGCTCGGCTTCGTGCCGATGGCGCTGGCGACCGGCACCGGCGCCGAGGTGCAGCGCCCGCTCGCCACCGTCGTGGTCGGCGGCTTGGTCACGGCGACGGCGGTGACGCTGCTCGTGCTGCCGACGATCTACGGCGCGCTCGCGCGTCGCCGCGCTGCCTCTGCCTAGTCTGCGGCGTCCGCGCGCTTGCGGTCGCGCTCGAATCCCGCGACGCTGCGCGCCCACGCCGCCCTCTGGTCCTCGGAGGGCGCCCCCTCGAGGCCCCACGTGTCGACCCGCACCGCGCCCGCCACCGTCGCGACGCCCCACCGACCCGACCGCACGCTGCGCCGGCGTGTGTGGGCGTTGGCGTGGTCGAGCGTGCTGTGGACGGCCGCCGCGGTGTGGCCCGGCACGGCGCTGGCCATCGACGGCAAGCTGCCGACCCGCGACCCGATCATCACCCCCGGGCAAGAGTCGGCGCTGCAGGCGTTGGTGGCGCCCTGGCAGGACGGCGGCGCCGCGGCGGCCGGTTTCCGGTGGGACGGCGTGCGCGTCGATCAGTTCCGGGCCTGCTACCTCTTCTCGCGGGCCGAGGTGGTGCGCGAGTTCTGCCTCGTCTCGCCCTCGGCCGCGGCCAAGGTCGCGCCCGAAACGCCCGGACGCCCGCTGCCGTCCGGGGCGGCGTTGATCAGCCCGAAGGCCGGGGCGCTCGATGCCGACGCGACCGCGCTACTCGACGCGACGACGGAACGCATGCGCGCCAACGGCGAGGCGATCTTGCCGACGATGTGGAGCCTGGTCGAAGAGGTCCAACAGGCCGTCATGGCACCCCATCTGCTGCAAGATCCCTTGCTGTGGCCGTTGGCGCTCGCGTTCTGGTTGTTGCTCGTCTCCGCCCGCTCGATCCGCGACCTGCCCGGCCGCGGCTGGCCCTGGATCTTCGGCCTGCTCGCGGCCGCGGCGTGGCTGCGCTGGACGATCTCGGTCGAGGCGCCGATGACCGCTTGGTCCTGGACCCGCTGGACCCGCGGCGCCTCCACGGCGATGAATTCCCCCATCCTTGGCGCAGTGCTCGACGAGACGCACTGGGTCTGGGCCGATCATCTGCAGTCGACCGTGATGCGCACGGCTGCGGTCGCGACCCCCCTGGCCATCCTCGGCCACAGCCGCAAGGTCTTCGGCCATTCGGTGCCGGCGCTCGCGGCGGCGGTCCTGCTGGTGACCTCGCCCCACCACCTGCGCTTCTCGGCCTCCGACGTGCAGTTCATCCCGTCGATGCTCTGGTCGTCGTGCACCTTCTTGTTCCTCTACGAGCTGCTGGAGCTACGGCGCTGGCTGCCCCGCCTGCTCGGTCTCGTCGGCTTCGTGCCCTTGCTCGTCACCACGCTGACGGCGCGCCCGCTCAACCTCTTCTACGCGCCGCTCCTGCTGCTCGCGTTGGCGATGGCGGCGCAGCACGCCCAACCCCGTTGGCGCCAGATCATCGGCGCCGTCATCGTCGCGGCCGCCGGCTGGGTCACGTTCTCGTTGCTGACCCGGCAGACCGAGGCCGTGCACGGCGCGCTGCAACCTTCGGTCGTCGAGGGAGCGCTCACCTTGCTCCTGCGGCCGGACTACGACCCGCTGCTCTTCTTCCGGCTCACCCCGCCGGTCTGGTTCCCCCTGATCGTGGCCGGCGCGTTCGCGATGGTCGGGCTCGGCGAGGGCTCGACGGAGCCGCAGATCGCGCGCCGCCGCGGCTTGTGGCTGGTGGGCTGGTTGCTCGGCTTCATCGTCTTGCACGGCGTCGTCGTGGTCGAGGAGCCGCTGAACAACGCCCGCTACCAGCTGCACAGCTTGCCTGCGATGGCGATGCTCGCCGGCGTCGGCTTCTGGCGGCTCTGGCATCGGGGCGGCAGGGCTCGCGCGATGGCCGCGTTCTGCGGGGTGCTCGCGCTCGCCGCGCCCTGGATGCACGAGGCGGCCATCCGCGACGTCGACTTCGTCACCCAGCGCGAGCGAGCGCTGCTGACGGCGTTCCGCACCGAGGTGCCGCCCGAGTGCACGATGCTCGAGGTCTACACCGGCCGGCCGGACCACGAGGAGCCCGGCGCCGCCGAGCCGCCGCCGAGCAAGGTCGCGCGGCCGGCGCTGCGGGTGCGCGGGTTCCGGACGCCCAAGCCGGCGTGGCAGCAGCGCACCCTGGACGGCCACCGCCCACTCGACGACGAGACCCGCGCGCTGCTGACAAAGCCGCCACGGTGCCTGCTCTTCTTCGAGAGCGTCGATTGCGCCGTCGGCCCCGGCCAGCCAGGCGTCCGTCCGACCTGCCGCGAAGTCCTCGACGCCGCGCATTGGGAGGTCCTGCGCGAGGACGCGTTCCCGGCGCGCATCTACGACGAGGGTCTCGTGCATCACCTGCGCGCCCCCGGCGACCCGGTCCGCCTGCGCATCCTCCGCCACAGCGGGCCGCGGAGGTAGTCGCCGTGCGCGTGCTGCTCGTCGAGGACGACGCCAAAATCGCCCGCCTGGTCGGCGCCGGCTTGCGCGAGGAAGGCCACGTCGTCGATGTCGTCGACCGCGGCGCCGACGCGCTCGAACAGCTGCGCTGGGTCGACTACGAGGTCGTGATCCTCGATTGGATGCTGCCCGATATCGACGGCCTGACGGTGCTGCGGCAGCTGCGCGAGCGGGCGAGCGGCGTGCCGGTCTTGATGCTGACGGCCCGCGGCAGCGTCGGCGAGCGCGTCGCCGGCCTGCGCGCCGGCGCCGACGATTACCTCGTCAAGCCCTTCGCCTTCGCCGAGCTGGTCGCCCGCGTCGACGCGCTGCACCGCCGCGCCGGCGGTGGCGCCGTCCGCCTCGAAGTCGGCGACGTGCGCCTGGACCACAGCCGCCGCGCGCTCTGCCGTGGCGACGAGGTGGTCGAACTGACCGGCCGGGAGCACGCGCTCGCCCGCGCGCTCTTCGACCACCCCGGCGAGGTCCGCACCCGCACCGAGCTGATCTCCGAGGTATGGGGCGAGCACTACGCCGGCGAGCCCAACGTCGTCGACGTCTACGTCGGCTATCTGCGCCGCAAGCTCGAACGGCTCGGTGCCGCCGCGCGCATCGAGACCGTGCGCGGCGTCGGCTTCCGCCTGCGTGGCGAGGCGGTCTAGGTGCGGCTCGCGACTCGGCTCTGGCTGCACGGCGCGGCGCTGCCCGCGCTGCTGCTCACGCTGGCGCTGGCGGTGGTCGGCGTCGGCCTGGACCGCGCGCTGGTCCACGGCATCGACGACGCGCTGCGCGGCCAGGCGGCGGTCGAGGCCGTCAGCGTCTTCGACCAGGGCATCGACGCGCCGCACCTGCACATCGACCGCTCCGAGCTGGTGCGGCGCCTCGGCGAACCGCCGGCGGCGACCGCGCTCTACGGCCGCGGCGGCGAGCGGCTCCTGGTCTGGCCCGCCGACGCCGATTTGCCGGCCCGGCTGCTGGCCAGCGTCGAGCCCGGCACGCCGCCGCAGCTCGCCACCGTGCAGACCGCCGAGGGCGCCGCGCGCGAGCTGATGGTGCCGCTGCGCGGGCCGGACGGCGTGACCTATCGGCTCTTGCTTCGTCGCTCGCTGGCCGAACGCGACGCCGCGTTGCGGGCCTACGTCGGCGTGGCGGCGCTGGCGTTGTTGGTGATGGTGCTGGCGCTGGCGGTCGCCGCGGGTGCGCAGGCGCGTGGGCTCGGTCGGCGGGTGGCGGCGCTGGTCGAGCACGTCGCCCGCGTCGGTGCCGGCGAGCTCGGCCACGGCCCGCCGCCCGACGACGCCGGCGACGAGATCGCCGCCCTGCGCGACGCCGTCGCCGAGGCGACCGAGGCCCGCCGCAAGGCTCGCTTGACCGAAGAGCGCCTGCTCGCCGACGCCGCGCACGAGCTGCGTACGCCCCTCGCCGCGATGCGGCTCGAGCTCGACCTCTCGCTGCGCCGCGAACGCGACGCCGACGCCCTGCGCGAGACGCTGCAGTCGGTGGGCGAGGAGGTCGACCGCCTCTCGCGCATCGCCGAGGCCCTGCTCCAGCTCGACGCCTCGAGCCGCGGCCGCCTCGACGTGCCGGTGGCGCTGCGGCCGTTGGTCGAGCGTGCGGCGGCGCGGGCCGCGGGGCTCTGCGCCGCGCGGGGCGTCGCGCTGCAGGTGCACGCACTGGAGGAGGCGCAGGTCGACGGCGACGCCGACGCGCTCGAGCGCGCGCTCGACAACCTGCTCGGCAACGCCGCACGCTTCGCCCGCACGCGTGTGGCGTGCACGCTGCGGGCCGACGGCGTCGGCTTCGCCGTCGAGGTGGCCGACGACGGTCCCGGTGTGCCCGAGGCCGAGGCCGAGGCGATCTTCGCCCCCTTCCACCGCCCGGACCGCAGCGCAGCCGGCGCCGGTTTGGGCTTGGCCATCGTCCGCGAGGTGGCGTCGCGCCACCGCGGCCAGGTCACGCTCGGCCGCGCGCCGCTGGGCGGTGCGGCCTTCACGCTCTGGCTGCCGGCCGACAAGGAGTCCCGATGAATCCGCTCGTCACCTCCGTCTACGACGCGCAGCCGCCCGCCGAGCGTTTCGCGCCGCCGAGCCGGGCGGTGTTGGCGCTCACGCGTGAGGCCATCGAGCGTTTCGGCCTGATCGACAAGGGCGAGCGCGTGGCGGTGGCGCTCTCGGGCGGCAAGGACTCGTGGCTGCTCTGGTCGGTGCTCGACGCGCTGCGGGCCGAGCGCTGGCTCGATTGCGAGCTGGTGCCGGTGCATCTGGATCAGCATCAGCCCGGCTTCGACCGCGCCGGCTTCGAGGCGGCGTGCGAGGCGTTCGGCGCGCCCTGCGTGACGGTCTCCGAGGACACCTGGACCGTCGTCGAGGCCAAGCTGCGGCCCGGGCAGATCCCTTGCGCCCTGTGCAGCCGCATGCGCCGCGGCGTGCTCAACCGGTGGTGCGAGGAAAACGGCTTCGACAAGCTCGCGCTCGGCCACCACCTGCAAGACGCCATCGAGACCACGCTGATGAACCTGCTCTTCGGCCGCCGCCTCGAGCCGATGACGCCCCTGCGCCGCGGCGACCGCACCGAGGTCGCCGTGATCCGCCCGCTGCTGCTGGTCGAGGAGGACAAGGTCCGCGGCTGGCAGCAGCAGCACGCCGTGCCGGTGGTGCCGTGCCCGGTCTGCGACCCGCTCGACGACGCCCGCCGCGCCACCCTCGGCGCCTGGCTCGACGGTATGCGCGCGCAGCAGCCCGAGCTCGACGACGCCTTCCGCACCGCGCTCTACCGCAGCGACGTACCCGAGCGCCTGGGCCTGCTTTTAGTCGAAAACGTTTGAGAAATAAACATGTTTTTGTGCGAGTCCGGCCGCGTTTGAACTTGCCGGGGCCTGCGCTCGGCCGCAGATTGTTACCGTCGGCGCGGTCGTGACGAGGCGTTCTCGACGGGGACCGCGCCCGGGTCTCTCCTGCGGGGGAGGACGGGGTGCAGTGATGCTGGTTCGCAAGCTGATGGCCGCGTTGGTGGCGGCGGGTCTGGTCCTCTCGGCGGTGCCGGGCGTGGCGGTCGCCAAGGACAAGCCCAAGGCCGAGAAGAAGGCCAAGGGCAAGAGCAAGGGCAAGGCCAAGGCCAAGGCCAAGGGCAAGGCGAAGAAGGGCGGCAAGAAGGCCGAGAAGAAGGCCGAGGACGAGGGCGGCGGCGACGAATAGCCGGCGTCGTGGCCCACTCCGCTGCGTCGTCCGTGCGCCAGCGGAGTGGGCCCTCGCGGCGGCGGCACTTGACCCACGTCGGGGGGGCCGAACACACCCAGGGCGAGGCCGCTCCCCCCGAACCCGCCTCTGCCGGAGTCCGAAGCGGGCTTTCGCGACCCTGCTGCTCCCCGACGGCAAGCTGCACGCCATCGCGGCTGGCGATATCGTAGGTCGGCTGCCGAGCGCGGCGCTCTTCCTCGAGGACGAGCGCGTCTCCGAGGCGCACGCGCTGGTCAGCCTGCGCGGGCGCGAGCCGAAGCTGCTGAGTCTGCGCGGGCGGCTGATCGTCGACGGCAAGCCCTGCACCGAGACCGTGCTCGAAGAGGGCATGGTGATCGAGCCGGTGCCGGGCCTCGAACTCAGCGTGGCCGAGGTTCGCTTGTCCGACGCGGTGCTCTCGCTGGAGGCACCGGGGCTGCCACGGCAGATCTAGAGCGGCACGACCTCGCTCGTCACCGTGGCGGCGGCGCAAATCGACGGCGTCGTGCGCCTGCTCGTCGCCCGCGACGGCGGCCTCGTCGCCGTCCTCGACGACCACCGCGGCCGCGTCGGCTTGCTGGCCTGGCAATCCGACGGCCCGGGCGCCCCGACCCTGCTCACCGGCAGCTGGGACGGCACCGTGCTCCTCTGGGGGCTCGGCTCGCTGAGCACGCCCGCGGCGGGGCTCGCGGTGGCGTGGCCGCTGGACGAGGCGGCGGCGAGCGCTTGGGTGTTGCGGCGGTGAGGGGGCCGTCGATTCGACGCGCGCCACCTTGGCCTCAGCCGCCCCACATCGTACACCGGCAGCCTCGGGGGCTCGACTCGCACCGTGCTGCTGCGCGAGGTGGTCGGCCGCGACGTCGCGCTCGAGCTGACCCTGAGCGCCAAGGTCGTCAGCGGGGTCGAGGCCGCCGCGCTCGGCTTGGTCACCCGCCTGGCCGACGACCCGCTCGCCGAGGCCCACGCGCTCGCCGAGGTCATCGCCACGCGCTCGCCCGACGCCGTCGCGGGCGGCAAGCGGCTGCTGCACGAGGCCTGGGAAGCGCCGGAGGCCGAGGCGCTCGCGGCCGAGCGGCGCTGGCAGCTGCGGATGCTGCGCGGCCGCAACCAGCGCATCGCGGTGGCGCGCAACAGCGCGCGTGAGGGGATGACGCCGCCGGATTGGAAGCCGCGCGGTTGGTAGGGGCGGGCGCGAGCACGCGTCAACGGTTGGCGTCGAGTCTTGCTTCCGAATCGGCCGCTACGCCTTGCCGAGCAGGAGCCGTAGCGCTTCGAGATCTTGCTGGTCTTTCGGACGATTGCACGCTTCCTTGGCGGCGAGCAGGTCGGCAGCGGACAAGATCGGGACCTCGATGTCGTCGATCTGCAGCATCAGCGCCCGCGGCCGGACCTCCTCGAACCGAATTCCGGGGCTCGACGTCTGGACGTCGATCCGCAGGCGATCGCGGAAGACCGTGATCTCGTGGGCGAGCAGCTCGTCGGCGTCGAGCATGGCTGCGGTCCCGAGGCCCGCGTCGAGCAGTGCGTCGAGCAGGGCTCTGGCGTTTGCTGGGGTAGCACGAATCAGCAGGTCGATATCGAGCGTCATCCGCGGCACGCCGTGCACGATGGCTGCGATCCCGCCGATGACGACGTACTCAACGCCGTGGCGCTTCAACGATGCGTACAGTGGCCGATGGGCGTCGATCATCGTCTTGCTCCCGTGAACCAAGCTCAGGCTGAAGCGCCTGCAACATCGCCAGCATCTGCATCGCCGTCTCGTAGCGCTGCAGGGGCGAGAGCTTACGGAACCACTCGACCTTGGCCGCCAGTCCCTCGTCTTCCATGGAATGACTGATGCCGTGCATCCGGGGCCTCCACACTCGGAATTCTACCATCGTCGCGCCCATTCCGCGATGGACGAGCAGCCCCGCCACGCCGTAGGGTACGTCGGCGCGGGCGCTACGACCCGTCGCCCACCGACGCGGCAGACGCCGCCACGGGTCGCCCGATGCAGCCTCTGCGCCTCGCCCAGCAGCACGACGAGAACGGCGCGTTCGCCGAGGCCGCCGCGCAGTATCGCGCCGCGTACGAGCTCGACCCGCAGCCCGAGACCTTGCGCCTCGCGGCCCGCGCGGCGTCGCAGGCCGGGCTCCATGCCGACGCCGAGCACGACCTCCGCCGCTACCTCGCGCTGCCCGGCGTGTCGGAGCAGGGCAAGCGCGACGCCGAGCGCGAGCTCGCAGCCATCGTCGCGCGTGGCGGCGGTCCGCTCGACCGAGGCTTGTTGCCGGTCGCGCTGACGCGGCTGGTGGCGGGCTGGGCCTTCAGCGCCGTCTACATCCCGGGGCTCGTGTTGCGCTGTCTCTCGATCCCGGACGATCGCCGGACCGACGTCGGGCCTCGTTGGGTGCGGCGGTGGGGCCGGACGATGGCCCGCATCGGTGGCGTCGACGTGCGCTTCACGCCGGCTGCCGCGGCCGCGCTGGCGGAGCGGACGCCGCGCGTGCTCGTCTTCAACCACGGCTCGACCCTCGACGTCCTCACGGGCGCGGCGCTGCTGCCGCCGGGCGGGGTGCTGGTGGTGAAGCAGGAGATGCGGTCCATCCCGTTGCTCGGCACAGGTTGCGCCGCGCTCGGCTCGATCTTCCTCGACCGCGGGGATCGCGCCGCCGCCTATGCCTCGCTGCAGGAGGCCGCCGAGCGCATCCGTCGGCAGCAGCTGCAGCCGCTGATCGCGCCCGAGGGCACGCGCTCGACCGACGGTACGCTCGGGCGCTTCAAGCTCGGCGCCTTCCACCTCGCCGCCCTCGCCGACGTGCCGATTCTGCCCATCGTGCTGCGCGACCACGTGGCGATTTGGCCGCACGGGCAGCTCACGCCGGCGCGCGGTGTGGCGACCATCGACGTGCTCGAACCGATCGTGGTGCGTCCGGACGACGACCTGGCTGCGGCCGCCGATGCGCTGCGTGAGCGGTATCGGGTCGCACTGGCGGGCGAGGGCACCGACCCGCCACGTTGATCGACCGAGGACGTACTACCGAAACGGGTTCTCGACGCGAACGCCGTCGAGGATCGCTCCATCTTGCAGGTCTTCGGTCCAAATTCGCTCGCAGCCCGCTTCACGTGCGGCTCGGACGACCAACGCATCCCAGAACGAGATCGAGCGCAGCCGGTGCAGGTCGATGGCACCGAAGATCAGCTCCGTCGAGATCTGCACGGTCTCCAGCGTCGCGAAGAGTTCGACGTAGCGACGTGCACTCGCCGCGTCGATTCCCATCTTTCGGGTCGCGACGTTGAAGAACTCCTGCAGGACCTGCGTCGAGACCACGCCGTCGCCCCTCCGAAGGCATCCGGTGACCAGTTCCCGCGCCTGCACCGTGCGTGCGCCGTCGCCTTTCTCGACCGCGTAGACCAGGACGCTCGTGTCGAGGAATCCGCTCATCCGTTGCGGCCGGAATCGTAGGCGTCTTCGCGGCGATACGGCGTCGCCAAGACACCCCGCGTCGCCTCGGTGAGCGCAAGGAATTCGTCCGCCACCGCGTCCCGACTCTTGGCGCCGGCGAGGCGCTCGAGGGCTTCGCGGAGCACGTCGTTGAGGCTGCGGCCTTGCCGTCGTGCGGCAGCGCGTGCCCGGCGGATGACGTCTTCGTCTGCGCTGATCGTGAGGTTCATGGCGCTGCTCCGGATCTCGTGTACACGGAACCCGTGTCAAGCTAGGAGTCCCCTGCGAGACGGTCAAGAGCCGGCCCCACCTATGCGCCTCCGCCCAGACTCGTCCCCCGCGCCCCGGCTTGTCCCACCGCAAAGCAACCCGCCTCCGGTGGTTCGGATGCGCCACAGCCGCCGAGCAGCAGGGCCGTGGCGAGGAGCAGGGCTAGAGATCGCATTTGCCCTCCTTGGCCTTGCCGACCTGCGCCGTCCGGCGCTCGCAGTCTCCCGCGTAGGTCTTGCCGTCGCAGCCGCAGACCTCGCCGCCGGGCAGCGTCGCGAGCAGGCGCAGCCTGCCGATGGTTGGATGGGGTGCGGGCACGGTGCCTCCCTCGGGACGGCCCCTCTCCGTGTGTGCCGGCGCGATAGGAACGCCCGATTGCTGCGTCTACCGCAACATTGTGTAGACCTCGTCGCGGCGGTCGCGCAGGAAGCTGGTCTTGGCGCGGACCTCGGCGACGCGGGCGGCGTCGACGTGGCCGAGCACCAGCGTCTCCTGGGCCGAAGCGGTGGCGAGCGGCTCGCCGAAGGGGCCGAACAGGCCGGAATCGCCGCGGTAGCGCAGGCCGCCGCCCTCGCCGACGCGGTTGACGCCGAGCACGTAGGCTTGGCACTCGATGGCGCGGGCGCGCAGCAGCGTGGCCCAATGCTCCCAGCGGGCTTCGGGCCAGTTCGCGATGACGCAGAACAGGTCGGTCTGGTCGGCGCGGGCGCGGAAGAGCTCGACAAAACGCAGGTCGTAGCAGACCAGCGCGGTGACGCGGACGCCCTCGATGGTCAGCGTCGGCAGGGCGGCGCCGCCGTCGTAATGCTCGTGCTCGCCGCCGAAGGTGAAGGGATGGATCTTGTGGTAGCGCAGCTGCTCGTCGCCGTTCGGACCCCAGATGACCGCCGCGTTGCGGGGGCGCTCGCCCGCCGGCGAGGGCTGCACCAACCCGCCGAGGAGCCAGACGCCGTGGCTGCGCGCGAGCTCGGCGCACGCCGCGGCGATGGCGGAGTGGTGCTGCGCGAGCGCCTCGGCGCGCATCGAGAAGCCGGTCGCGAACATCTCGGGCAGCACGCACAGGCGCGCACCAGCCGCGGCGGCGCGGGCGATGGCCGGGGTGACGTCGGCCAGCGTCGCGGCCGGATCTTCCCAATGGATATCGGTCTGGATGCCGGCGACGGCGAGCGGGTGCGTGGCGTTCATCGGGCGATCCGCAGCAACCGCTCGGCGGCCGCGTCCAGGGTGGGTTGGGTCTTGCAGAAGGCGAAGCGCACCAAGCGGCGGCCCTCGTCCTTGTCGACGCTGTAGAAGACCGAGGGCGGGATGGCGGCGACGCCGTGCTCGGTCGTCAGCCAGCGGCAGAACGCCTGGTCGTCACCCTCGAAGACCGGCGTGAAGTCGGCGACGACGAAGTAGGTGCCGTCCGGGACGCCGACGCGGAAGCCGGCCTGCCGCAGCACATCGACCAGGAAATCGCGCTTCTGGCGGTACATCGCCGAGAGCTCGGCGTAGAAATCGGCCGGCAGCGCGGCGAGCGCGTGGGCGATGCCGAGCTGCAGCGGCGTCGCCGAGCAGAAGGTCAGGAACTGATGCGCCGCCTGCACCGCCGCGCACAGCGCCGCCGGTCCGTACGCCCAGCCGATCTTCCAGCCCGTGTAGCTGAACGATTTGCCGGCCGAGGAGAGCACCAACGTGCGCTCGGCCATGCCCGGCAGCTCCGCCATCGTCACGTGCTCGACGTCGTAGACCAGGTGCTCATAGACCTCGTCGGTCACCACGATGAGGTCGTGCTCCACGGCGATGGCGGCAAGCGCCGTCAGCTCGGCACGCGTGAACACCTTGCCGCTCGGGTTGTGCGGCGTGTTGATCAGCAGCATCCGCGTCTTGGGCGTCAGCTGCGCGCGCACCGCGTCCAGATCGACGGCGAGCTCCGGGAAGCGCAGCGTCACCGGCCGCAGCGTCGCCCCCGCCGCCGCGCAGACCACCGGATAGGCGTCGTAGAAGGGCTCGAAGGTGATGACCTCGTCGCCGGGCTCGAGGATGCCGAGCGCCATCGCCATCAGCGCCTCGGTGCAGCCCGAGGTGACGACGACCTGCGTCATCGGGTCGAGCGTGACGCCGCGATGCGCCTGCACGTGCTGCGCGATGGCCGCGACCAGCTCGGGTCGCCCGGCGCTGCGGGCGTATTGGTTGGCCCCGCCGCGCAGCGCGTCGATGGCGGCGTCGCGGATCGACGCCGGCCCCTCGAAGTCGGGGAAGCCCTGCGAGAGGTTGATGGCGCCGTGCGCCGTCGCGAGCGCCGTCATCTCGCTGAAGATCGAGGTGCCGAAGGGCTGCAGGCGGCTGGCGGTGGCGAGGGTCGGCATGGGCGGCTCCTGGGGGGCGCGCGGCGGCGGCCGTGCGCGGCGGCGAGAAGGTGCCGCAGCGCGGGGGGGCTGGCAATTCGGGCCGCGTCTGATCCGTGAAGGGTGGAACGAGCCGGCGCCGGGGCCGAAGACACGACCGCGCCCAAGACCTGCACGCCGAACAAGCAGTTCTGCGACGGCGACAAGATCTACGACTGCAAGGGCGACGGCACCCCCGGTACGGTGATCACCGTGCACGACGGCAAGGTCTACGCCCTGACGACGCAGCCCAAGGCGCTGTGGTCGGTCGATCCGCTGACGGGCGACCGCACCGTGGTGGTGCAGGTCGCTCGATGTAGCGCGCCACCAGGGCGTCTTCGTCGCGGACCTGCATCGAGGCGGGAGTCTCGCAGAGGGCGGTTGGGGGGACAAGTTGTCATGACCTCAGGTGCTTGCGCCACTCGGCTCTGCTAGGCCGGCCGCGCGATGTCCTCCTGACCCCCACGAGGTCTCCATGACGCTGCTTTCTCGGGCTCGTTCGAGCCGCCGTCGCCGCCGCAGGCCGGTGGCGCTGCTCCTGTCCGTCGCCGCCGTGCTCGCCGCGTTGGTCGGCTGCGACGACGCCGACACCGGCAAGACGCCGGCGCAAGACGTCGTCGACGACGGCAGTGGCGGGCTCGACGTGTCCGATACCGCCGACACCGCCGATGCCACCCCGCCCGATGCGGCCAGCGACGCGACCGACGCCGCCGATTCGGCCGACGCCGCCGATTCAGCCGACACCCTCGTCGGTCCGGTCGCCAGCTGCATCGACCCCGGCAGCGGCAAGGCCCGCGCCGACGGGCTCGCCTGCGACGCCGGCCTCGCCTGCAGCCACGACGACCGCTGCAAGGCCGGCGTCTGCGTCGGCACCGACCGCAGCGGCTGCGGCTGCACCGCCGACGGCGACTGCAAGGACGACGGCGACCTCTGCAACGGCGTACCGTACTGCGACAAGAGCGGCGCGAGCTGGGGATGCGAGATCAACCAGGCCAGCGTCGTGGTCTGCGCCACCGACGGCGACGGCCCGTGCGCGCAGACCAGCTGCGACCCCGGCAGCGGCCAATGCGGCCAACAGCTCGCCGCGGTCGGCACGGCATGCGACGACGGCGACGTCTGCACCGCCAGCAGCGCCTGCGACGACAAGGGCAGCTGCGCCGCGACCGCGCCCAGCACCTTCATGCTCCGGCTCGACCGGCGCGTGTTCGAATCGAGTGGTCTGCGTCGAGTGTTCGGCGAGCTGTCAGCCCCAGGAGGTGCCCGACGTCGAGGTCTGCGACGGCTTCGACAACGACTGCAACGGCAGCGTCGACGAGAACCTCACCGCCCCACCGGGGACGTGCCCGAGCGTGGGCATCTGTGCGGGCCAATCGATCGCCGCCTGCGTCACCCCGGCACCGGCCAATGCGCGCTGACGCCCAAGGGCAACGGCATCCCCTGCGAAGACGGCGACCCCTGCACCGCCAGCGACGCCTGCGCCGGCGGCAGCTGCCAGGGCGAGGTCGAGGGTGTGTCCCAGCGCGAAAGCTCCAGGTCTAGCGCACCAGCCCTGCCTGGCGCAGCTTCGGCTCGAGCTCGCGCCACGGCGGCGAGACCATCACCGCCGCGCCGAGCTGCACCACCGGCAGCCGCACCCGCTGCAGCGTCGGATGGTGGCGGCGCACCAAGGCCCACATGGCGTCGGCGGCGTCCGCGTCGACGTCGCGCCATTGGTAGGCGACGCCGAGGCGCTCGAGGCGAACGCGGGTGGCGTGGCAGATGCCGCAGCCTTCGCGACCGTAGAGGGTGAGGGTCGCCGGCGCCGCGGCAGCAGCGGCGGCAGCGCGGGCGACGGCGGTTCGAGCGGCAGCGGCGCTCTTCCACGGCGGTAGCTCGACCTTCGGATCGATCTGCAGCGCGCGAAGGAAGCTCGGCTCGGCGTCTTCGACATGGCCCGAGACGACGGCGCAGACGCCGCGCAGCATCCATCGTACCGCGGCGCCGGCGGCCGTGTCCGCGGTGCGCTCGGTGAGGGTGCGCGCGGCTTGCCAGGCCTCTTCGAAGCGCCAGGCGGCGAGCAGCACCTCGGGGCAGGGCCCGCCGTCGCAGCGATGGCGCAGCACGTCGGCGTCGCGGGCGGCCCAGGTCGGCGCGTCGAAGGCGATGGGCAAGCGGCGGGCGTCCATCTGCCAGATTGGCCAGAGGCGGTTGTGGCGCACGCGGAAGGGCGCGTCGGGGCCGCTGCCCTGGCGGACGAGCTCGTAGACCTCTTCGACGCGCTCCCAAGCACCGGGCGTCTCGCTGTGTGCGATCCACCGAATCGTCGCGCGGTCGCCGTGCACGCGGGCGCGCACGTCGCTCCAATGCAGCTTCGAGGGTTGTGGCGGCGGCGCGAAGAAGCGCTCGGCGCGGGTGCCCCGGATTTGCGCCATCGTCAGCGTGCGGTCATAGGGGCCCGGCGCCTCGCCGCGCGCGACGGTCAGGGTCGCGTCGGGCGTCCACACGGCGAGGTAGGCGTCGAGGTCGTGGCGCTCGAAGCCTGCCTTCTGCGAGGCCTGCAGCCACGCCACCCACGGCCGAGCGGCCTCTTCCACCGCGGGCGGTGGCGCAGCGGGCGCGCTCGCGCCGCCGCAGCCGACGCCCGCGAGCAGCGAAGCGAGGAGCAGCCAGACGCCGATGCGCTGAATCGCGTGGTCGCAGCGGGCTGCCCGTTGTGCTCCTCGGTCCATCCTCTCCTCCGTCGCGCCGCCCCACCGGCTCAGTCGTAGACGAACGGCAGCCACGGCAGCATCGGACCGCCGCCGCTCGCCTTGGCTTGGGTGCCGACGCCGGGCATCTGCTGCCACCACCAGACCAGGAACGCGCCCATGCAGTCGGGGGCGACGGTCTTGTAGGCCGCGAAGTCGGCGGTCGAGAACGGCGCCATCGCGTCGCTGCCGTCGGCGTTGCCGCCTTGGCGGAAGGCGCGGCAGCTGGTCTGCACGGTGGCGTCGCTTTGCAGGTCGGAGTGCTGCTTGCCGTTGGGCGCGAAATGGGCGTTGCCGCAGACCGGATCGTAGCCCTGCAGGGTCTGGCTCTCGGTGCCGAGGTCGTAGGTGACGGTGCCCTCGCTCGGGAACGAGAGGCAGAGCTCGCCGTACGGGCAGCTGTACCAGCTCGGGAACCAGGTGCCGTGCTCGACGTCGAGGTCGAAGTTGGCGAAGGCCGGGAATTCCGCGCTCAGCGTCGGGATCAGCTGCGGCTTGCGGGTCCCGACGCCCTCGAAGCCGTGCGAGAGGCCCTCGAGGATGCAGCCCGGTCCGCGGCTGTGGTTGACCCAGGCGACGCGGATGGTGCGGTCGCAGCGGTCCATCGGCTCGCCGACCAAACGGACTCGGTTGGCGTCGTAGCGCGGCTTGCGCTCCAGAATCTCGGCCGCGCTGACGTCGCCGGGCGCGTCGGCGTCGCCGTAGACCCAGATCTCGTGCACCAAGCCCCGGTCGATGAGCGCGCAGAGGTCGAGCACCTTGCCCGTCTGCGTCGGCCGTGTCGGCATCGCCGGCGTCGGAGTCACCGCCGTCCTCCGACGTCGCGTCGCCGGCGTCGTCCCCGCTGTCGACGCCCGCGCCGCTGTCCGCGCCGCTGCCGCTCGGTCCGGGCGCGTCGTCGCTGCAGCCCGAGAGCGGCAGCACGGCCGCAGCCAGCGCCGCCACCGTCGTCGCCCACGCTCCTCGGTTCATCGGTTCCCTCGCCGCGCCTGCCGCTCGACTCAGCCTGCCAGCAGCGGGGCGCGCCGTCGACCGCGACCGTAATGCCACCGCGGCTTGGGCGATGCCGCCAGCTTCGCCCACCACGCGGGCGCTTGCGCCTCGAAGGCACGGCTCCGATGGGAGGCACGGATGACGAGATGCACGCGCGGGGACGCCGTCGGGTTGTCGATCGTGTGCCACGCCGCCACGTTGAGCAGCATGGCCACCCCCGAGGTGTAGGGCACGGCCTCGCCACCGCCCGCCCTGAGCGTCGCTGCATCGCTCGCGAACCGCACGACGCAACCGGGCGGGTGCGCGAGGGCGAGGTTCAGCGAGACCTCGACGTCGCGGTCGGGCGAATCCGAGTGGGGCTCGACGATGCCGCTCGGCATCAGCGCCATGATGTGGATCGGCCCACAACGAGAGACATCCACGAGCGACTCGAGGAACGCGACCAAGTTCGGGCAGCGCAGCGCCAGCGGCGTCCAGGAAAGGGGTAGTTCGCGGTGTTCGTCGTCGTGCTCGATGCTCGCCTGCGCCACGCCGCCGCGGTTGCGCAGCGCGACGCTCGCCCAGCCGCCGGCGGTCGGCGCGCGCTGCCGTTCGGGGGTCGGCACCGCGCCCTGGAGCGCCAACTCGGCCAGCAGCGGCACCGGATCGAAGCGAACGCCGACGTCGGCGAAGTGCCGCCGCCGCAAATGGTCGACGACGGCCGCTTCGGCGGGCCCGAGGGAGGTGTTGTCGTGGAAGTCTCGAGCCACCTGGACTCCGACGGCGCAATCGGCCGAACACCTCCACGCTGACAGCCTCCGTGGCGGCCGCCTAGATTGTTGAAACGACACGCATCAAAGCTTCATGGCGCGACCGCCCTCGCCTTGAAGCGTCGGAGCGTGCGTGCTGTAGTCCCGCGCATGGACCCTGCCTCGTCACGACACGGTGGTTCCCCGCGGGTGCTGCAGCTCGGCTGCGGTTCATGGGGGGCGGGCTACGCTGCGGCGCTCGCGGAACGGGGCGCGCTCGCCGGGCTGGTCGTGCGCACCGAGCGGTCCGCACAGGCGCTCTCGCAATCCTTCCGTGTGCCGATCGGCTGCGATCGGGAGGCGCTCGCCGCACAGGTCCGTCCCGACGCGGTGGTGGTCGCGACGCCGACGGAGCAGCACGCGCAGGACGTCCACTGGGCGCTCGCACGCGGCCTGCCGACGCTCGTGCTCAAGCCGGTCGCCAGCGACGCCGCGCACGCCGTCGCCCTCGCAGAGCGCGCACGCGCCGCCGGCGTCGCGCTGACGGTCGCGCACGAGGTGCTCGCAAACCCCTCGCTCGCCGCCCTGCTCGGCGTGCTCGAGCGGGCGGAGATCGGACCGCTCGAGCGGGCGGAGATCTTGCGAGCGGGCCGGGAACGCGGGCGTGACGGCGGGCCACCACGCCCGATGCCCGAGGGGCCGCGCTTTCGACGGATGTGGCTCGAAGACACCGCGATCCACGAGGCGGTCCTCGCCTGCCGACTCGCTGGTCGCCGCGCACCGAGCGCGGTCGAGGTCTCCGACTTCGTGCTCACGCCCGACG
This sequence comes from Pseudomonadota bacterium, assembly GCA_041163625.1. Taxonomy (GTDB): domain Bacteria; phylum Myxococcota_A; class UBA9042; order UBA9042; family UBA9042; genus JACKFC01. Next base: position 17,582 of record JBEARB010000005.1, read on the forward strand.
CGGTGACGCTGCACGCCACCTGGCGTTTCGACGACGGCTTCTCGGTCGCGCTGCGCTACGACAGTCGGGCGTCGCGCGACCCCGAGCAGCGCGTCGAAGTCGATGGCGCGGCTGGCGCGGTGGGGGTCTTGGCGACCGAAGGGCGCGCCGAGGTCTGGCTGCGCGACGTCACCGGCGAGCCGCGCTCGGTGCCGCGCCCGGCCGGGATCCGCGGCGGCCCGATCGCGGCGTGCGTCACGGCGTGGCTCGCGACCGTGCGCGGCGAAGCCCCCGACGCCGGCGTCCGCCTCGACGACGCCGACGACAGCGCTCGTGCGCAGCGTGCCGCCCTCGCCTTGGTCCGCGCGGCGCTCGACGCGGCCTGACGCGAGCGCCCTCTGTCCGGGCTCAGCTCGGCGTCGGCGCACGCGAGAGGCGCGCGTGCTGCACGGCGAGCCCGACCTGGAAGCAGAGGTTGTAGCCGAGCAGCAGGCCCAGCAGCAGCAGCGTGCCCGGCGAGCGCTGCAGCACGTCGACCATCCGCATCTGCGCGGCCGGATCGCCGGTCGGCATCGCCATCGCAGCGGCCGCGGCCGAGCCACCGAACGCCAGCTTGCCCAGGCGCCAGGCGACGCGACCGATCAGCAGCGCCGAGAGCACGGCGCCGATCCACGGATTCGGCGTGTAGCGGGCCTCCTGGCCGTCCCGCGCCGGCTCGATCCGCGCCAGCGTCACACCGACGACGCCGAGCACGACGCCGCCCAGCGCGCCGCCGCCCATCCACATCGCCGCCTCGCCGCTGCGCACGAAGATGTGCGCGATGGCGTAGCCCGCGATACCGAGGAAGATGGCCCGTCGCACGTGCTTGCGCGGTCGCAGCGGCTGCACGCCGAACTGCTTGCGGATGCGGAAGTACATCCGAACGGCGACCAACACCACGATCGCCAGGACGATCCAGTTCATCCGTCGTGCCCTCGACTCAGCGCGATTGCGGCGGCGGCGCAGGCGCGGGCGTCGCTCCCGCCGGTGGCGGGCCGTCGCTCGGCTCCTGCGGCGTGGGCGCGTCCTGATAGGGCGGCTGCGGGCCCATCGGCGCGGCCGGCGGCCGCGGCGAGGGATCGCCGAAGTCGAAGAAGAACGCGAGATGGAATTGCGAGAAGCCGAGTGTCGCGTCCGAAGACTTGCTCTCGTTGAGCACCACCAGCTCGGTCGCCTCGAGGTAGATGCCGAAGCGCGAGCCCAGCTTGATGCCGCCGGTGGCGCCCGCGAGGTGCAGGTTCTCGGTCGCGCTGTTCGTGCTCATGTGGCGCAGGAAGTATTTCGGCGAGGCGTACAGCGTCAGCCAATCGGTCGCGTCGTAGCTGAAGTAGAGCGGCACGACGAAGTCGACGGTGGTGAACGTATCGTCGTTGATGCCGAACTCCTGGTAGCCCAGGCCGAGGCCCGCCGCCGCCGCGAAGCCGCCACTGTCGATGAACTGCGCCTTCACGTCGCCCATCAGGTTGAAGGGCAGCGAGAGCTTCACGCCGACGTCCACGCCCGGGGTGAGACCGAGCCGCGCGCCGAGCTCGATCTCGGGGATCGCCACCGTCTCGGTCGTGAGCGGGCCGGTGACGGTGTTGCCGCCGGCGTCGGTGGTGACGTCTCGCGTCTGGGTCGACGCGCCGACCGTGCCCGCGCCGGCCATGATCTGCACCTGCCCCGGCGCCATCGTGCGGGCGGTCTGCACCGTCGAGAAGCTCATGCATCCGGGCAGCGCGGTGGCCGCCGCGAGCAGGGCCAGCCTGATGAAGGCGCGGCTGGCGTCGCGCGCGATGAGAACCTGCATGGAGCCTCCGAGGGTCGTGCAGCCGTGGTGGGTGCAGTCGCAGCGTGACCGAGCCGAACCTCGCGCACAAGTCATCGGCGTGGCGCGGCCGCGCCGATCCAGCGCGCCAACGCGCCGTCGTCGTGGCCGAGGTCGAGATCTGCGAGCGTCCCGACACGGCTGCCCGTCGCCGGCGTCCCGCACGCCATCGCCTCCAACGACGCCATGCCCTGCGCCTCCCACGCCGACGGCAGCACGTGCGCGTCCAGGCCGCGGTAGAACGCCGGCATCGCGGCAGGCTCGAGCGCGCCGAGGAATTCGACCGCGTCGCCGACGCCCAGCGTCCGCACGAGCCGCTGCAGCGCCGCGCGCTCCGGCCCCTCGCCCGCCAGGCGCAGCCGCACGTCGCGACCGCCCGCGCGCGCCCGCGCCACCCAGCGCAGCAACGTCGCGTGCCGCTTGACCGGCACCCAATTCGCGGCGCAACCGAGCCGCAGCGGCGCCCCGCCCGTCGGTAGCGGGCGTAGCGGTGCCCGCGCGGCGACGTAGCGCGCCTCGAGCGGCAGCGGACGCACGACGTAGTCCGCCGCCCCGTCGCGCGCGGTGCGGTGCTGCCAGGTTGGATCGAGCTCCAGGCGCGCCCCGAGCCACGCCGAGCCGACGCTGACGCGGTCGGCCCGTCGCAACGCCTGCGCGACCAGCCATCGACCCAGCCGCTGCAAGCCCACGCCGTAGCCCAGGCCCGGCAACGCCGCGAGCTCGCCGCCCATCAACGCGACGTCGGCGGGGATGCCGCGGGCGCGCCCCGCCTCGGTCGCCAAAAAGCCCGGCTCGTCGGCCCAGAAGCCGATCACGCGGTCGGCGTCGGCGGCCATCGCGACGGCCCGCGCCCGCGCCCGCGCCAGCAGCTGCAGCCGCGTCAGGCCGCGGGCGTCGCCGGCGCCGAGGGTCTCGACCGCGAGCGGGCCGACGGCATAGGACCGCGGCCCCGGCGGATGCCGCAGCGCCAGCACCTGCACCGCGCACCCGGCCGCCGCGAGCTCGAGCAACAACGCGCGCAACGAGGGGATGGCGGCGTCGTTCAGGTCGGCCGCGAAGCCCGGCACGATCGCCAACACCCGCTCGCCGGGCGTCGCCCACGCCGCCGCCGGCGCCGGCAGCCAGCCCGCCAGCGCTTCGGGCGCAGTCGGCATCATCGCGCACCGCCCGCCGCGCGCGGCTCCAGGCGCGCGACGCGATAGCCCTGCACGCGCAGCGGTGGGCCGGCGTCGAAGTCGCGCTCCACCCGCGCCAGCGCGCCGGCGATCGGCGTGCCGGCCCATTGCGTCGCCAAGTCGCCATCGTCCACGACCAGGACCAGCGGTCGTCGGCTCGCCGCCGCCTGCAGCTCGGCCAACGCCGCGTCCGCGGTCGGGCTGCCCGGGCGCAGGTCCCAGAGCTCGACGGCCTCGACGCCCTCGCGATGGCGCAAATCCGCCGTCAGCTCGAAGGCCACCAGCAGCGGCGGCCTCGGCTCGGCGAACGCGCCGTCGGCGACCGTCCGCGCCGCCGCCGCCACCGCCGCCACCGTCGCGCGGCGCTCGGCCCGCGCCTGCACGTGGTGGCTCGCCATCCGCGGCGTCCACGCCAGCGTCCAGAGCGCGCCCAAGACCAGCGCCCCACGCGCCAGGCGGCCGCGGGTTCCCACCTGCGCCCCTGCGCCGAGCTCGGTCGCGCCGAGGCCGAAGAGCGCCGCCACCGCCGGCAGCACGACCAGCCCGAAGCGGAAGTTCTGGAACGGCATCCCCGCGAAGAAGAGTACGCCGACGCCCAGCCATTGCGCCCAGAGCAGCGCGCCGAACGGACCCACCG
>JBEARB010000006.1:0-48565 GCA_041163625.1 Pseudomonadota bacterium
GGCGGTGGCTGGGGCGGCGATGGCGGCGGCGGCAACGACGGCGGCGGCTGGGGCGGCCCGGCGCCGGGCATGGACGGCGGCGGCGGCGGGCTCGACGACGATATCCCGTTCTAGCGGCGGCGAACCGATCGAGGCGCGGGCACCGATCCGCGCGCAGCGGCGCCGCCGGGCGTCCGGGAGGGCCCGATGTCAAGCCTCGGCGGCTTCGTAGTGCAGCATTCCTATCGCGTCGACAAGGGCGACTTCGAGACCCTGCGCGAGCTTCTCGGCGAGATCCGTGAGCATGCCGAAGATCTCGGTCTCTCGGGCTTCGAGGTCTGGCTCGACGACGACGAGACCGGGCTGATCAGCGAACTCCACGGCTACGACAGCTGGTCGCATTGGCGCCGACTCTCCGAGAAGGAGTCGCCACCGTGGATGCGCAACGTCTACGAGCGCCTCGATGCCATCATCGAAGGCGGGCTCGGCGCGGTGCAAACCCGCTCGTGGCAAGCGTTTCAGCTGCCGATCTGAGAGCGATGCGCCGGCCGGACGTTGGCACCTGCGGGGGCAAAAGCTACCCTCCGAGCGCGATGCGCATGTCGACGATCGACCAACTCCGACCCCATCTTCCTGACACCGCCGGGCCCGCACGGGTCGGGTCGCCGGGGGCGCTGGCGCTCGTGCTCGCGCTCACGTTCGTGGCGGCCGCTTGCAGCGACGACGTCCTGGTCTCGGGCTCGGTCGTGCAACCCGATGCCGGCGAGGGGGACGGTGGCGGCAAGCTCGGCGGCGACGCCGACTTGCTCGACGCCGACCCGGCCGACGGCGGAGACGCTGCCGATGTCGCGGACGCCGACATCGACGCCACCACCGACGCCCTGCCCGACGCCGACGACGCGGCCACCGACGCCGACGCGGCGGTCGACACGGCGGCCGACGCGGACGTCGAGACCTGCACGAGCTGCCCGGCCGGCTACGTCTGCCACGCCACCGAGCCGCGGTGCGTGCCGGATCCCGCGCTCGCGTGCCTGCCGTGCAGCAGCGATCTGCTCTGCCTCGGCGGGCTCTGCGCGAGCGCCGGCAGCGGGCCCGCGGGCTGCCTGCTGCCGTGCCCGGGCGGGGACGGCGACTGCCCGGGCGGCTACGTCTGCGCCAGCGAGAGCGGTGGGACGGCCGTCTGTCGCCCGCTCGGCGGCGACTGCTCGTGTACGCCCGCGCAACTGGGCAAGACCGCCAACTGCAAGCTCGGCAACGCGAACGGCAGCTGCCCGGGCAAGCGGACCTGCGGGGCGCAGGGCTGGGGTCCGTGCGTCGGCGCCACGGCGGCCCCCGAGGCCTGCAACGGCCTGGACGACGACTGCGACGGCCAGACCGACGAGGGCCTCGCGGCCGACCTGCCGTGTTCGGTGACCAACGCGGCCGGCACCTGCAGCGGCGTGCTCGCGTGCGCCGGCGCCGGCGGGTGGGCCTGCGACGCCCCGGCCGCGGCCTCCGAGACCTGCAACGGCCTGGACGACGATTGCGACGGCCAGACCGACGAGGACTTCCTGCTCGGCGGCGCCCTCGCCACGCTCGGCCACTGCGGCGCCTGCGGCAACGACTGCGCCGGCGCCTTCGCCAACGGCACCGCGATCTGCGACGCGTCGACCTCGCCGCCGCATTGCGCGCTCGGCGGCTGCGACCCGGGCTTCGTCCTCGGTCCGGCCGGCGGCTGCGTGCCGGCACCGCCGGCGGCGTTGTGCGAACCCTGCGGCGCCGGTTGCCCGGTCGGCTTGTTCTGCGTCGGCCTCGGACCGAGCGACGGCAGCGGGGCCGAGGTCTGCACGCTCGCCTGCAACGCCGACCTCGACTGCCCCCTCGGCTACGGCTGCGCCACGACCGGCGCGGGCGGCCGCTGCCTGCCGGTCGGCGGGAGCTGCGGCTGCACCCCGGCCGCTGCGGGCAGTCAGCGCAGCTGTAGCGTGAGCGGCGCGGCCGGGTCCTGCGCGGGTGTCGAGACCTGCGTGCCACCGTTGGGCTGGGTCGGCTGCACCGCCAACACGCCGACCAGCGAGAGTTGCAACGGCCTGGACGACGACTGCGACGGCCAGACCGACGAGGCCCTCGGCGGCGCGAGCTGCGCGGCCAGCAACGCGCTCGGGACGTGCTCCGGCAAGCAGGTTTGCCAAGGCGGCGCCGGCTTGGTCTGCGACGCGGCGACGCCGGCAGCGGAGATCTGCAACGGCGAAGACGACGATTGCGACGGCCAGACCGACGAGGGCTTCGTCGGCGACGCCGGGATCCCGGCCACCGTGGCCCATTGCGGCGCGTGCGGCGCAGCCTGCCCGCCGCCGCTCGGCATGGCCAGCACGGCCGTCTGTGTCGTCGACTCCAGCGGCGACGCGCCGAGCGCGAGTTGCCAGACCGCCTGCGTGGCAGGCTGGGTCGACGCCGACCAGAACCCCACCAACGGCTGCGAGTGCTACTTCCAGCAGGCCGCCGACGAGCCCGACGGCGTCGACCAGAACTGCGACGGCGTCGACGGCATCGCGGCGCAGGCGCTCTTCGTCGCCAAGACCGGCTCGGACGACAACCCCGGCACCCGCCTGTTGCCGATGCGCACGCTGCCCAAGGCCATCGCCAAGGCCTCGACCGCCGGCAAGCCGCACGTCTACGTCGGTGCGGGCGTCTACTCCGGCAACCTCGAGGTGGTCGGCTCGGTCTCGGTCTACGGCGGCTACAGCGCCGGCTTCTCGGTGCGCGACCCACTCAGCTACCAGACCGTGATCTCGGGGGTCTCGGTGCCGGCGGGTGGCCTGCAGGCGACGCTGCGCTGCAAGGACGTCACGGGTGGCGTGGCGGCGGGCGTCGCGCGCTACGACGGCCTGACCCTGCTCGGCGCTCCGGCCAAGGGCGCCGGCAACAGCAGCTACGTCGTCTTCTCGGAGGGATGCGACGCGCGCTTCCAGCTCGTGGGCTGCCAGGTGCTGGCCGGCGACGGCGCCAACGGCAGCGGCGGCGCTCCGGGCTCGGCCGGCGCCGCCGGTGGCGCGGGCGCCCACGGACTCCCCGCCGTCGATGTCGGCCACCTGACCTGCACCGAGCAGGACTACCGCCCCGGCGGCAAGTCCGGCACCTCGATCTGTGGCGGTGTGGCCGCGCACGGCGGTACGGGCGGCACCGCCATCTGCCCGGTGATGGACGAAGACAGCCCGGCGCCGGCGTGCCCCGGCAAGCCCTACACGCAGACGGCCGCCGCGCTCGAGGTCGGCAGCGAGGGCGCGGGCCCCGGCGGCGGGAAGGGCGGAACCGCGGGCTGGGACAGCTATATCGACAGCTGGCAAGGCAAGGTCACGGCCTGCAAGAACGGTCCGGGCTGCGGCACCTGCCGCGTGCCGGTGCAGCAGCGCGACGGCGGCGATGGTCAGGACGGCGCAGCCGGCAAGCCGGGAGGTTCGGGCGCCGGCTGCAGCGCCGCGGAAGGCAGCTTCGCCAGCGGGATCTGGCAGGCCGGCACGGGCCTGAACGGCGCGTCCGGGGCCCCCGGAGGCGGCGGCGGTGGTGGCGGCGCGGCCGGCGGCGTCGAGGTGCACGACTGCAGCAATACCTCGGCGAAGTTCTCCGATCTCGGCGGCACGGGCGGCGGCGGCGGCGGCGGCGGCTGCGGCGGTGGCGGCGGCGCGGCCGGCAAGGGCGGCGGTGGTTCGTTCGCGGTCGCCGTCGTCGGCGCGCAGACCGGCCTCCCCCTGCTCGCCGGCAACGTGCTGGTCGCCTCCTCGGGCGGCACCGGCGGTGCGGGCGGTCCGGGCGGCGGCGGCGGCACCGGCGGCAAGGGCGGCGAAGGCGGCGACGCGGCCGAGAACAAGACCGAGACCTTCTGCACCTCGTCGGGCGGCGACGGCGGTGACGGCGGTGACGGCGGCGCGGGTGGCGGCGGCGGCGGTGGCTGCGGCGGCCCCTCGGTCGCCGTGTTGCTCGTCGGCGTGCCCGCGAGCGCGGCGGCCCAAATCCAGGCGCTGAACCAGCTCGTGGCCGGCACGGCCGGCGGCGGTGGCAGCGGCGGCCCCTCGCCCGGGGCTCCGGGCGGTGAAGGCAAGCCCGGCATCGCGAAAGATGTCCTCAGTCTCTGAGACGCTCCTGCGGCGCTCGCTCGATCGCATTCGCCGCGACGTGCGGACGCACGGACTCTGGCGGCCCGGCGATCGCCTGCTGCTCGGCTGCAGCGCCGGCATCGACTCGACCGTCGCGTGGGCGCTGCTGGCGCAGCTCGAACCGAGCCTCGGTCATCGGCTCGAGATCGCTCACGTCGAGCACGGCCTGCGGGCAGACGCCGACGCCGTCGATGCGGCGCTCGACGCGATGCAGGCCCGCTTCGGCCATCGACTGCGCCGGCTCTCGGCGCCGGTCGAGCCCGGACCGCAACTCGAGTCGCGTGCCCGGGCGGCGCGTTATGCCGCGCTGCAGACCGCCGCCGCTGGCGCCACCGTGGTGACCGCCCACCACGCCGACGACCAAGCCGAGACGGTGGCGATGCGCCTGTTCCGCGGCGCCGGCAGCGAGGCCCTCGCCGCGGCGCGCTGGCGACGCGCGGACGGCGTCGTCCGACCGCTGCTCGGCCTGGACCGCGCGACCCTCGCCGGGCTGGGCGGAGCGCTCGGACTCCGCTGGGTCGACGATCCCGGCAACGTCGACCGCACGCACGAGCGCAACCGGTGGCGGCACGACCTGCTCCCGGCCATCGAGGCGGTCCGCCCGGGCGCCGCGCGCAACCTCGTCCGGGCGACCCGGCACGCGGCCGACGCTGGCGCCGCCGCCGCCCGCCTCGCCGATGCGCTGGTCGAAGCGGTCGGCAGCGAACACGCCGCGGCGGTCGTATTGCCACGCGCCGCGTTGCCCGCCGATGCAGCGACGCTGTGGCACCTGCTCGCCGCTGTGGCGCGCCGCCTCCAACTGCCGGCTCCGGGCCACGACGCCGCCGCCCAGTTGGTCGCCCTGCTCGCCCGCGGCGGCGACGGACATGCTGATTTCTCCGGCATGTTCGCGAGCTTGACCGACCAGATCGCACGTTTCGAGGCGCGTCACGTTGCGCACCCGGGATGTGCCGACTACCTTGCCGAAGGAGGTGGGCCGGCACCGTACGGTGCCGGCAGGAAGGTCCACACGGCTCCCCGCGAGCCGACCGCAGGACGCCCACCCGGCGAGCCGATCAGGAGCCCGAGTTGAAGCACTACAAGTCCATGCTGGTCTGGGTCGTCCTGATCCTGGTCTTCGTCTTCCTGTACCAGGGCTTGCACAGCCAGGGCGCAGGCCGACCCATCTCGTTCTCGCAATTCGTGCACAAGGCGCTCAAGACGAGCGACGATATGGAGCGGGTCGAGACGGTCGTCGTGCACGGCAACCAGATCAAAGGCACGCTGCGCGACGGGACCCGCTTCACGACCACCGGCGTGATCGAGGAACTGCAGCGCGACCTCATCGACCGCGGCGTGGACATCACCTACGAGCGTGAGGACGCCAACGCACTCTGGCTCTCGATCCTGGGTACGTGGCTGCCGATGTTGCTGCTGGTCGTGCTGTTCTTCTTCTTCATGCGACAGATCCAGGCCGGCGGTGGCAGAGCCATGAGTTTCGGCAAGAGTCGCGCGAAATTGCTGAACGAGTCGACGAACAAAGTGACCTTCGAGGACGTCGCCGGCATCGAGGAATGCAAGCGCGAACTCGAGGAGATCATCCACTTCCTTCGCGATCCGAAGAAGTTCACCAGGCTCGGAGGCCGCATCCCCAAGGGCGTGCTGCTGATGGGTAGCCCGGGAACCGGCAAGACGTTGCTCGCGAAGGCGGTCGCTGGCGAAGCAGGCGTGCCCTTCTTCTCGATCTCCGGCTCGGACTTCGTCGAGATGTTCGTCGGCGTCGGCGCCAGCCGCGTGCGCGACCTGTTCGAGCAGGGCAAGAAGAACGCGCCTTGCATCATCTTCATCGACGAGATCGACGCGGTCGGTCGCCACCGCGGTGCCGGCATGGGCGGGGGTCACGACGAGCGCGAGCAGACCCTGAACCAGCTGCTGGTCGAGATGGACGGCTTCGAGTCCAACGCCGGCGTCATCATCATGGCCGCGACCAACCGCCCGGACGTGCTCGACCCCGCGCTGCTGCGCCCGGGCCGCTTCGACCGCCGCGTCATGGTCCCGCCGCCGGACGTCAACGGCCGCGAGCAGATCTTGAAGGTCCACACCCGCAAGGTGCCGCTCGCCCCGGACGTCGACCTGACCACCCTCGCCAAGGGCACGCCGGGCTTCTCGGGTGCCGACCTGGAGAACCTCGTCAACGAGGGCGCGCTCATCGCCGCCCGTCGGGACAAGGAGCAGGTCGACGGCAACGACTTCGACGACGCCAAAGACAAGGTCCTGATGGGCGCCGAGCGTCGCAGCCTCGCGATGGACGCCTACGAGTTGAAGACCACGGCGGTGCACGAGGCCGGTCACGCGCTGGTCGCCGCGCACCTCGACCACACCGATCCGCTGCACAAGGTGACGATCGTGCCGCGCGGCCGTGCGCTCGGCCTGACCCAGCAGCTGCCGGAGAAGGACCGCTACTCGCACTCGCTGAAGTACCTCAACGACCGCATCTCCGTGATGATGGGTGGTCGCATCGCCGAGGACGTGGTGCTCGGCGACGTCACCACCGGCGCGAGCAACGACATCGAGGTCGCCACGCAGCTCGCGCGCCGCATGGTGTGCGAGTGGGGCATGAGCGAGCTCGGACCGATCAACTTCGGTGCCAAGCAGGGGGAGGTCTTCCTCGGCCGCGACTTCGCGCAGAGCCATCAGGACTTCTCGGAGAATACGGCGGTCGAGGTCGACAAGCAGATCCGCCGCATCATCGAGGGCAACTACGAGCGCGCCGAGCATATCCTCACGACCTATCGTGACCAGCTCGACCGCCTCTCGGACGCGCTGCTCGAGCACGAGACCCTCGACGGCGAGGAAGTGCGCTGGGTGATGGACGGCAAGGATATCGGCGAGCTCCGCAAGAGCCGTGAGGCCCGCAAGCGCCACCAGCAGAGCGCGAGTGGGACGCCCGGCGGCGGCCGGCCGGCCGAGGAGAAGCAGCCGGCCGTCATCGACGCCCTGCCCGGCCTGCCTGACCCGCTGCCGCAGTAGACCTTGCGCTTCGGGCCCTACCGGCTGGTTGCCGACGGCGCCCCCGCGCTGGTCGCGATCCTCAACATCACCGAGGACTCGTTCTCGGGGGACGGCCTCGCCGCGCGGCCCGATGGCCTCGCCATGGCCGTCGAACGGGCCGTACTCGCCGGCGCGGACCTGCTCGACGTCGGCGCCGAGTCGACTCGACCGGGCGCATCGGCCGTGGACGCCTCCCTCGAGCGCGCCCGCGTCGTCACGGCGATCCAGACCGTCCGCGCGCTCACCGACCTGCCGATCGCCGTGGACACGCGTCGGGCGGGCACCGCCGTGGCCGCGCTCGAGGCCGGCGCGGTCATGGTCAACGACACCAGCGGCCGACACGACGCCGAGATGGCCGAGGTGGTCGCCGCCCACCACGCGGGTTGGGTGCTGATGCACGCGCCGCACGCGATCGGCGACCAGGGTTGGTCCGCCGCTGTCGAGGCCATGCCGACGGGCGTCGACGCGGGCGTCGCGCAGGTCGCCGCCGACCTCGAAGCGCGCGTCCGAGCGGCGCTCGAGGCGGGCGTGCCGCGAGAGCAGCTCGCCCTGGATCCGGGCATCGGATTCGGCAAGACGGTGGCGCAGAACCTCGCTTTCTTGCGGGCCCAGCATGCCCTGGCTAGCCTCGCGCTGCCGGTCTACCTCGGCCCCTCCCGCAAGAGCGCGCTCGGCGCGATCACCGGGACGGCGCCGGACGACCGGCTCGGCGCGAGCGCCGCAGCCACCGCGGCTGCGGTCTTCGCCGGCGCCCGTTTCGTGCGGGTGCACGACGTCGCCGAGATGCGCCAGGCGCTCGATGTGGCCTGGGCGATCCACCGCGGGGACGAACGCGCGGCCGCTGCGAGGGGACGTCCGTGGGAGATCTGGCGCTAGGACAGGGCTCGAGTTGGTGGCGCCTGCTGCTGGACGTCGGCATCGTCGCGGCGCTGCTCTATCGACTGCTCCTGCTGCTGCGCGGTTCGCGTTCGGGCGCGGTCCTCGCCGCCCTGGCGGTCCTCTTCGGCCTGTTCTTCGTCAGTCAGGACGCGCTGCTGGACCTGCCGACGGTCAACTGGCTGTTGGACCGGATGATCGGCTCGATCGTGCTGCTCCTGGTCGTGCTCTTCCAGGACGACATTCGCCGCGCCCTCGCGAGCGCCATGCGGGCCCCGATCTGGCACAAGGGCGGAGACCCACAGAACGACGCCGTCATGGCCGAGGTCCTGCGCGCGGCCACGACCCTGTCCCAACGGGGCATCGGCGCGCTGATCGTCCTCGAGGGCGAGGCCGAGCTCGACCGCTTCGCCGAAGCCGGCGTGCGCATCGACGCGGCCGTGAACTGGCAGTTGCTGGTGTCTCTCTTCGTGCCCTCGCACATGAACCCGACCCACGACGGCGCCGTGATCATCTCGAAGGGCCGAATCGCGTCGGCGGCGAGCTTCCTGCCGCTCGCGGGCGGCGACGACCTGCCCTCGACCCTGGGCTCCCGCCACCGCGCAGCGCTGGGTCTCGCCGACGAGACCGACGCCATCGTCGTCGTGGTCTCCGAGGAGACGGGCCGCGCTGCCGTGGCCCACATGGGTCGCCTGGACCTCGAGCTCGGTAGCGACGACCTGCGCGAGCGGCTTCGCCAACTCGCCGAGGCGCGACGAACGCGTGAAGGCGAAGGACGGTGGCGACGTCGCATCGTCCACCATCGCGGCGGCCGTGAGAGCGAGGGCGGACGCGTCCGGATCACCGGGGAGCACCGCGTCACCGGCGAATTCGTCGCACGCGACCTGGGACGCGTCACATCCGAGGTGGTTCCGCTGCGCGACGACGGCGAGGGCGCATGATGGGGCGACTGCGCAGCCTGCTGCTCGACAACCTCAGCCTGAAAGTGCTGGCGGTGCTGTTGGCGCTGCTCCTGCACCTGGTCGTGCGACGCGACACGGTGCGAGAGCTCTCGCTCCGCGTCGCGGTCGGCGTGACGGGCGTCCCCGAGGGGCGCGTCTTCGTCGGCGAGTTGCCCGATCAGGTGGAAGTGCAGGTGCGCGGCCGCTGGTCGAGTCTGCGGGAGCTGCTCGTCGACCCCTCGCGCCGTGTCGCCTGCGATCTGTCGGCCTACCGCGACGGCGAGCGCTTCGTCTTCGACCTGCGCCGCGTCGGTGCCCAACTCGGTGCCGGTGAACTCGAGGTCCTGGCCGTGCGCCCATCTGCCTTCGAAGTGCGCCTGGAGCGGCTCGCGACGCGGCGGGTACCGGTGCAGGTCAGCACGACCGGCGATCCCGCGCCGGGCTTCGGAATCGGCCCTGAGAGCCTGACGGTTTCGCCCGAGACCATCGAGGTTCGAGGCCCTGCGTCCGAAGTGCGGCGCGTCCGGCAGATTCGAGCCGCGCCGATCGACCTGACCGGGGCGGACGCAGACCTGCGTGTGCGTACGCGACTGCTGCCGGTCGGCGGCACGGGTGTCCGCCTCGGGGCGGAGGAGGTCGACGTCAACGTGCGCCTGGAAGAGCACGAGATCACGCGGACGCTCGACGCGCGCCCGATCGCGGTCCGGGGCTGTCCGGAGGGCATCCGCTGCCTGCTCGAGCCGGCGACGGCCCAGATCACCGTGCAAGGCAAGACGCGGGTGGTGAACGCGCTGCTCGCCGCGCCGCCGGACAACCTGGTCTACGCGGACGTCGGTCCCGCGATCGCACGCAAGGAGCGCTCGGTGCGGCTGACGGCGCACGCGCTCAAGGACCTCTCGGTGCGCGTCCGGCCGGCGGTTGCAAACTTCCGGTTGCTGGGGGAGATTCCCGCCGAGTAGGCGCGCGGTTGCGCGTTCGGAGGAAGGATGACGACTGCGAGTTCCGGACCGCTGACGATCGTGCAGAAGTTCGGCGGAACCTCGGTCGGCTCGGTCGAGCGGATCCAGAAGGTGGCCGAGCGCGCCGTCCGCGCGCATCGTGCGGGCCACCGCGTGGTCGTGGTCGTCTCGGCGATGTCGGGCGAGACCAATCGCCTGCTCGCGCTCGCCCGCCAGATCACCGACGAACCCCACCACCGCGAGATCGACGTCATCGCCGCGAGCGGTGAGCAGGTCTCGATCGGCTTGGTCGCGCTGGCCATCTGTCAGCACGGGGTCGAGGCGCGGAGCTTCCTCGGTCATCAGGTCCGAATCTTGACCGACGACGTGCACGGCATGGCGCGGATCCAGCAGATCGACGCAGACGTGGTACACGAGGCGCTCGAACGCGGTGAAATCGTCGTGGTCGCCGGCTTCCAAGGCATCAACGAGCACGGGCACATCACCACGCTCGGCCGCGGCGGCTCGGATCTCTCGGCCGTCGCGATGGCCGCGGCGGTGGGCGCCGATATCTGCGAGATCTACACCGACGTCGACGGCGTCTACACCACGGACCCGAACCTGTGTGCGCGGGCCCAGAAGATCGAGCGCATCACCTTCGAGGAGATGCTCGAGCTCGCGAGCCTCGGCGCGAAAGTGCTGCAGACGCGCTCGGTCGAGTTCGCGATGAAGTACGGCGTGCGGATCCACGTGCGCTCGTCGTTCGACGATAGCGAGGGTTCCTGGGTGGTCCCCGAAGAGGAGCTGGGCATGGAAGGAGCCGTCGTCACCGGCGTGGCCTACGACCGAAACACCGCGAAGCTGACCGTGGCGCGAGTCCCGGATCGTCCCGGCACCGTCGCCGCGATCCTCGCGCCGCTCGGCGCCGCAGGCATCAACGTCGACGTGATCATCCAGAATGCGTCGGTCGACGGCTGCACCGACGTCACCTTCACCGTGCCGCGCAACGAGCTCGGACGCGCGCTGAAGATGGCCCGCGAGGCCGCCGCAGCGGTCGGCGCCGGTAGCGTGTTGGCCGACGACACCGTGGCCAAGGTCTCGGTGGTCGGCGCCGGGATGCGCAGTGAGGCGGGAGTCGCGGTGCGGATGTTCGCTGCCCTCGGCGAGGCCGGCGTCAACATCCAGCTGATCTCGACCTCGGAGATCAAGATCTCCTGCGTCATCGACGAGCGCTTCACCGAGCTCGCCGTGCGCCAACTGCACACCGCGTTCGGCCTCGACGCGCCGACTGTCCCGGCAGAGTAGCGCGGCGATCCGGGCGGCGGTCTTGCGGCCGACGCCGCGGATTCTCGCCAACGCCGCCACGTCGCTGCACCCGCGGCGTTTGCAGGTCCGGGCCAACGCCCGCGCCGCGCGCTCGGTCACCCCCGTGACGGCCCGCCAATCCTCGACCCGCGGACTGTTCGGCGCGACACACCCGTTTCTCAGCAGGCCAGTGCCGCCCGCGCTCGAGGGCAACCGCGCCGCCGTCGGCAGCGTCCGCAGGTCCGCCGGCGGTGCCGGCCACAACGTTCGCAAGGCCAACGCCGCGGCCACCACCACCCACGTCGTCGTCACGGGATCACGCACACCGCCCTCCAGTGCGGCGACTGGCCGCTGACGTGTCCGAGAACGCACGCAGCGTGCCAATGCGGCCTCGCGGCGAGCGCCCGGTCGACAATCCGAGGATTCCCAAAACCTTGCAGGAGCGCCTTCGCGACGGCCGGCCAGCAGCAACGGCGTGGACACGTGGTCTCGGCGAGGTTCCGAGACCGGCCTCGAGACCGAGCCCGAGACCACCCGACGAGCACTTGGTTCGACCGACGCGAAAGAGGGCCTTTCGCTTGACGCCGCAACGGGATGCGGGACAATCGAAGGGCCATGCGATGCCACTCTACTCAGCGTCTCGGTCTCCTCTCCCTCCTCCTGGCAGCCCTGGTGCTGCCGGCCACGCTGGCGGGCTGCAGTACCGATGACGGCCAAGGCGGCGCGTCGGCCATCAAGTCGATTGCGATCAGCATCACGAACCCGAAGGCCGACACGCTGAACAAGGGCGTGGTGGTCATCGACGGTACGGTCACCCCGGACGATGGCGTCACCGACGTCGAGGTCATCTGTACCGTCAAGGGCGTGCAGATCGGCAAGTCTGGCGCGGGCAAGTTCTCGTTCAGTTGGGACACCTTGTCGCTCGACGCGAAGGGCAACCCGGCGTTCAAGGACGGCAAGCTCGCGATCTCGCTGACGGCGACGGGCAGCGCCGGCGCCACCGGTACCGCCGCGAGGACGGTGGTCGTCGACAACACCGCGCCGGTGATCACCATCGACACCCCGACCACCGGCGACGTCACGATCGGCAAGCTGCAGGTCCGCGGCAGCATCAACGACAAGAACATCGCCCTCGCCGGCATCTACCTCGACAACGACAGCAAGCCGTACGTCGGCTGGTGCAACAAGAAGGCCGCCGACGGGGCCGCCGACGCCTGCGACACCTGCGAGGCGGCTTCGCCGTCGGGCAAATGCTTGAGCGGCAACGGTCCGTTCGAGTTCGTGCTCGACCGTGCCGGGCTGCCGACGGCGAACGTGACGGTGAAGGTCGCCGCGGCGGACCTGACCGGGACGCAGTCGATCGTGAGCGCCACCGCCAAGGTGCTCAAAGCCCCGGAATTCGAGGTCGCAGACAGCAGCCCGTCGCCGGAGATCGGCATCCAGCTCGCGCTCCGCACCAGCGACGTCAACGGGGACGGCGTGGTCGATGCCGTCATCGGCACCGAGAAGGGCGCCTGGGTCCGTTACGGCGTCACCGACGGCGGCGAGACGGCGCCCAAGGGTATCGGCCAGTTCGGCCCGCCCGTGCCGTTGGTCGGGGAGCGACGCTGCCCGCAGATTGTACGCACCGACCTCGACGGCGACGGCACCCTCGACCATATCGCGGTGTGCAACTTGGCCGATGGCGTCAACTCGGCCGCGACTGTCGTGCTCTCGCGCAAGGGAGGCCCCAAGGTCCTCGAGACGCGGACCTTCCCGGGCAACGCCACCGCCGCTGCCGCCGCCGATATCGACGGCGACGACCAGGCCGATTTGGTCGTCGGCGCCGCCGAGACCGAGCATGCGCTGACGGTGCTGCACCTGCTGACCACGCCGCTCTGCCCGAGCCCGGACGCCGCCGACCGCGCGTGCAAGGACGCGACCGACGGCGCCTCCATCCAGGGCGGCAAGGTCTTCGCGGCCGAGACTCAGGCGCTCCAGTTCACCGGCGGCATCCGGTCGATCGTCACCGCCGACTTCTTCGCCGGCGGTGACAGCGCCGGCTACCTCGACGTCGCGCTCGGCCGTGGCGACCTGCCGGTGCTGACGACGTGCCGCAACGACAAGGGCAAGCTACTGGGCTGCATCGACACGCCGGACAACTCTTGGGTCGCCGACCTGACCGATACGTCGCTGCTCGCGCAGCCGGACTGGAACGCCGACGGCAAGGCGGATCTCATCGTGGGCTCGCGGGGCAACGGCGTCGTGCGGTGGCTCTCGGGCAATGGCGACGGCACCTTCACCTACCTGCCGAACAGCTACCGCTACTTCGTGACGAACTCGGTCAACGCGCTGGAGATTCACCCGGTCGGACCGGCCGGTGAGGATTACCTGGTGGTGCTCACGGACGCGCGCGTGATCACGATGATTCCGGTCTCGCCCGCCGACAACACGCACAAGCTCAAGTGCTTCCGCACCTTCGTGCTGGGCGGCGCGATCGGTGCGATCGCGCCGGCCGACTTCGACAACGACGGCAAGCTCGACATGATCGCGATGGACAACGGCCCGATCGGCCTCGGGCTCGCGCGCGGCAAAGGCGACGGCAACTTCGAGGCTGCCGCGGTCCACCGCGTTTGCGGCTCGCCGCCCGACGCGCGGTTCGTCTTCTCGTCGCTCGAGGTCGCGCGGTTCGTGCTCGACGACGTCTCGGCCGACGGCAAGCCGGACCTGCTGATGATCAGCACCAACGCCTCGTCGATGCTGAACTACTGCAAGAAGGACGACTCGCCGACGGCCGCGTGGCACATGCACCTGTACCTCAACGACAAGGGCGCCCTGAACGAGTACGCCCGGGCCGGCGAGATCTCGCCCTACACTTCGCTCTCGAATCAGAACATCTCGGGCATCCGCTCGGACAACGAGTCCGCGCCGTGCGGACGTACGATGCCGCCCATCGTCGGGATGGCGACCGGCGAGTTCGGTGGCGGCGTCGGCCGCGACCTCGCCCTGGCGATCAACATCGACTACACGCTCGGCGGCGACCCACTGGTCGTGGGTGGCAAAGAGGCCGGAGGCGGCGATGGTCCCAACCTCGAGTGCATCTTCCGCGAGTACTACGAGGTGGTGAACTTCTTCGGTGAGGAGACGCCCGACGGCATCGAGCCCGGCTCGCCGCAGGCGTGCAAGAACTTCAGCGACAAGAAGCTCGGCGAGACCGAGAAGCCCAAGCCGCTCGTCGGCTACGGTCAGGGCGCACCGTGGGAGCGTGCGAGCCTGTTCACCTTCCTCGGTGGCGCCGTGGAGAACCCCTTCAACCTCTCGCCCGCGGGCACGCCGGGCAACCCCACCAACATCAACCCCTACTACGCACAGGCTGCCGGCACGGGCGCGATCGGCGTCGCGGTGGGCAACTTCGACGGCGACCCCTACGACGACGTCGCGATGGTGATGCCGCGGCGCGGCGACGACACCGCGACCACCTACCTGCACAGCCGCGTGCGCATGTTCAAGTCCGACGGCCAGGGCAAGCTCCGCGCGGTGCTGATCACCAGCGAATCCGACAACGAGGCCACCAAGATCGCTGCGGACTTCAACGTCGACAGCAGCGCAATCGAGTTCGTGACCGTGCCCAACAAGCAGGCCAAGGACTCGTGGGTGCAGAAGAAGATCGACGGCGCGATCAAAGACTACATCCCGACGACCTACCGCACCCTGGGTGACGATCCGGTCGCCGTTGCGCCGGCGACGCCGTATTGCAGCGACCCGCTCGACTCGGTGTTCACCATCGGTAGCAAGAACGGCAACGTGCAGACCGTGCGCGCGCTCGGCGGCATGAAGTTCGACTCGAAGCTGCCCTCGCCCGGTGCCGAGAACCTCACGGCCTTCGACGTGCAGCCCTTCGACACCGAAGACACCTGCACGGACCTGCTCTACGCGACGCCCAAGCTCTTCGGCTTCTACCGCGGCGCGAGCAGCGGCTTCCAGGAGAACACCTTGGTGCCGGCGGAGATCAAGAACGCCGTCGCCGTGAAGAGCGCCGATCTCAACGAAGACGGCCTGCTCGACCTGATGATCGTCGACGGCGACAACAGCTCGGTCGAGATCTTCCTCGGCGACGGCACCGGCACCTTCCATCGCCTGCCGCACGGGCTGCTCGCGATGGGCGTCGCCTCGCGCATCGAGAAGGCGGACCTCGACGGCGACGGCTGCCCCGAGCTCGCGGTGCAGGGCACCTACGGCGTCGCCATCTTCCGCAACCTCGGCTGCAACTGAGCCACCACGCAGGGGCGTCGTGTCAGCGCGTCTCTCCGCGCCGCGCGTAGAACGCGTCCACGACGGATCGCTCGACGGCGACCCGCAGGACGCGCTCCTTCTGCACGTAGACCATCCCGGGCGCGAGGCCCTTGCTCTTGCGGACGTTGCGGGCCTCGGTCCAGCTGACGTCGGCTGTCCCCTCCCGCTCGACGCCGGACAGCCATGCGACCAAACAGGCGGCCGTAGCGAGGTCGCGGCCCGGTGGTGCGTCCTTGCCGCTCGCCCGCAGCAATCCGTGCGCGCCCCGTCGATCCTTCACGTGCAGCCAGAGATCGGCGCCGCGCGCGAGCCGGGTGACGAGCACATCGTTCGCGGCGGCGCTCCGCCCGACCAAGAGCTCTCGGCCGGATTCGGTCTCGAATCGGTCGACGCCGGCAGGGACCGTCGTCGCCGGGCTGCGCCGCCGCGGCGATGCGGGAGCGCCGCCCGGCGTCGGCATCTTCGGTAGCCGCACACCGAGGGCGACGGCGGCCGACCTCAGGTCCTCGCCGGCCACGTCGTCGGCTGCGAGGGCCTCGAGCGCAGCGGTACGCGCGCGGGCGGCCTCGAGACGTTCGGCGATCGCGGCCCGCGCGACGGCGAGCGCGCGAGCGCGGCGGAACAAGCGCTCGACGTTCTGCGCCGGGGACCGGTCGCGCTGCAGGTCGATGCGGACGACGCGGCCGTCCGGGGCCCACGGCACCGGCATCTCGATGTGGTCGGCTCCGGCAGGGACGGCGTGCATCGCAACCTTGAGCACTTCACCGGCCTCGCGCAGCGCCTCTGCCCCGTCGGCCCGCCCGAGATCTTCGCCGAGTCGCTCGACCAGGCGACGCGCGCGGCGGGCCTCGTTGCGCACGGCACGGCGCAACCCGGCATCGGCGTCGGCGCGGGCGCGGTCGGCGGCGCCGTCGAGCACCGCCAGCGCCGCGACGCGTGCCGCGTCTGGCACCGAGGGTGTCGCAGAATCGACAGCGCGCGGCCGAGCAGGCGCGTCCCCATGCGGTGGGCGCCCCGACGATACGGCTCGAACCCGACCGTCCCCATCGACCACGCGCAGCTGCTGCGTCGAGCGGTCGACGCGAAGGGTCCACGCGTCCCCGCGTCGGTCGAGGCAGAAGGCGAGTCCGTTGTGCTCGCCCACGACATCGCGTACGCGCGCGCCGACGAGGTTGCGGCGCACGAAGAGCGCGAACCCGCCCGGATTCGCCACCGACGACAGCGGCGACACCACCCGCTGCACGGCACAACCGTGTCCGCGCAACGCCAGGTTCAGCTCGAAGGATTCGGGCGGTGGTGTCGCGAATCGAAGCTCGAGGTCGGCGCCTTCGGGATGCCGTGCGACCCGCAGCGCGGCGCCGCGCAGGAGCGTCGCGAGCGCGTCGGCGAGGGCCGTGGGGCTCACGTGCGGTCGGCGGCGCGAAAATGCCCGCTCTTGCCGCCCCACTTCTCGAGCAGGCGCACCTGCTCGATTCTGGCGGCACGATCGACGGCCTTGATCATGTCGTACAGGGTCAGCGCGGCGACCATTGCGCTGGTCATCGCTTCCATCTCGACGCCGGTGCGGTCCACGGCTTCGACGCGGGCTTCGAAGCGCACGCTACCGCCATCGGAGACCGCGAGCGGTTCGGCGTGGACCGAGACGCGCGAGATCCGCAGCGGATGGCAGAGCGGGACCAAGTCGGCGGTGCGCTTGGCGGCCGCGATCCCGGCGATTCGCGCGACCGCGATCGCGTCTCCCTTCGCCAAGGTCGAGTCCTGCAAGCGCCCGAAGGCGTGCGCGGACAGATGCACCGTGGCCTCGGCGATGGCGCCGCGAGCGGTCTCGGCCTTGGGTCCGACATCGACCATGTGCGCTGCGCCGGCCTCGTCGAGGTGCGTCAGCCGATCGGACTCAGGCGCCGGCATGCTCGGCCTCGCAGGCGTCGTATCGCGCCACGTCGCCTGCGCTGCCGACGACCAGCGGCGTCCGGGCGTGCAGCCCATCCGGCAGGATATCGAGGATGCGCCGAGCGCCGTCGCTGGCAGCGCCGCCGGCGGCCTCGGCGATCATCGCGAGCGGCTGCGCCTCGAAGAGCAAGCGCAGCTTGCCGCGCGGCGTCTTGCGGTCGCCCGGGTAGAGGAAGATGCCGCCGTAGATCAGGTTGCGGTGGAAATCGGCGACCAGCGAGCCGATGTAGCGCGAGGTCGAGCGGCCGTAGCGCTCCGCGAGGCGGTCGGTCGCCAGGTCGAAGTACGCGCGCGTCCCGGCGCTCCAAAGCGCACGGTTGCTCGCATTGACGGAGATGCAGCGGGCGCGGTCGGGGATGCGCATGTCGGGGTGGCTGAGTAGGTACTCGCCGACGCCGGGATCCAGGGTGAAGCCGTCGACGCCCTGCCCGGTCGTGTACACGAACATCGTCGACGAGCCGTAGACGGCGTAGCCGGCGGCGACGAGCTCCGAGCCCGGCCGCATGAAGTCGTCCAGGGTGGCCTCGCGACCGACCTCGGGCCGCCGGAAGATCGAGAAGATCGTGCCGATCGTCACGTTCACGTCGATATTCGACGAGCCGTCGAGCGGATCGAAGCAGACCAGGTAGCGCCCGCTCAGCCGCCCCGCGCGCGTCGGCAGGAAGTCGTCTTCCTCCTCGGACGCGAGCGCCGCGACCATCGGCAGGTCGTCGAGCAGCGCGATGAGCATGTCGTTCGCGATGACGTCGAGCTTCTGGACCTCTTCACCCTGGACGTTGGTCTCACCCGTCTTGCCCAGCACGTTGATCAAGCCGGCGCGCGAGACCTGTCGCGATACGACCTTGGTCGCAGTCGCGATGTGGCTCAGCAAGATCGTGAAATCGCCGGTCGCCTCGCGGTGCTGGCGCTCACGCTGCAGAATGTGACGGGAGAGGGTGATGAAGTCGGCCATGCGCTCCTCCTCCGCGCCCCGGCGCGGCGGGGGGAGGATGGCGCAGGCGCCGGCAGAACAAAAGGCCGGACGCTAGCGTCCACGCGGTGTCGGACGCCCGCTCGGAGCAGGACGGCCGCGGCTGGACGACGAGGACGACGAAGGCGACGACGAAGACGACGATCGGCGCCGATCGTTCGACCGGCTGGAGTTCGCGCGCGGCTGGCTACGGTAGGGCGTGCTGCTGTTGGCGCGCGGCGCGGCCGCACCGGGGGCCGGGCGAGCGCTCGGCGCCGGACGCGGCGCAGGCTGGTAGCTCGGCGCCGGACGCGGCGCAGGCTGGTAGCTCGGCGCCGGACGCGGCGCAGGCTGATAGCTCGGCGCCGGACGCGGCGCGGGCTGGTAGCTCGGCGCCGGACGCGGCGCGGGCTGGTAGCTCGGCGCCTGCCGGGGCGCGGGCTGATAGCTCGGCGAAGCGTTGCGCGGGCCGGGCCGGTAGCCGGGCGAGACGTTGCCACCGGGCGGCTGGTAGGTCGGCGACGTGTTCCGCGGCGCGGGCTGGTAGCCGGGCGAGGCGTTGCGGGCGGGCGGCTGGTAGCCGGGAGCGCTCGGGCGCGGCGTGGCCTGGTAGCCGGGGGCGCTGGAGCGGGGCGCTGGCGTGACCCCGCGGCTGCCCGGATTGGGCGCGCGGCCGCCGATGGAGACGCGAGGCTGCGCCGCCGGAATGGTACGGACCTGACGCGGCTGGACCGGCCGACCGGTCCACTGCTGTACCACGGTGGGCGACGGGCCAGCGTTGTAGGAGACCGCGCCGCCGCGGCCGTCACGGATGCGCTGCCGCGCCCCGATGACCGTGGTCTGGCGCCAAATCGACGCGGTCTGCGTCGGCTGCACGATGACCGAATGCACATGGTGGTGGTGGATGTGCTGGTGCTGCACGAAGACCCAGTAGTTCGAGCTGGCATAGACGGCACCGGACGGACCGAGCGGAGCCCAACCCACGCAGCCGCCGCCGGAGCGCCAGACCACCCACGCCGGCGCCCAAGTGTAGCCGGGCACCCAGACCCAGCCGCCGAGACCGCCGTCCCAGCCCCAGCGACCGTAGTGGTAGGGCCCCGATCCCCACGCCTCGGCGCTGACCCAAGTCCACCCGTACTCGGTGTAGCTCCACTGACCGACGGTGTACGGCCGCCACCCCGGCGTGCGGTTCGCGTACGGGATCCACACCCGGCCCCACCGGGACGACCACGACCACGTGCCGTATGCGCCGAGGTCGGAGAACACCGCGGTGGCGTCCTGCTGCGAGGTCGGCTGCGCGGCGTAGTAGCCGTCGTTGTTGGCGTAGTAGACCGGGCCGCAAGCGGCGGTCAGGGCGACGACGAGCGCGGCGAGCCCGGGGAGCCAGAGGCGGCGCGGGAGCTTCGGGAAGGGCATGACAACCTCCAGGCGGCACCGGGCCGCACTCGCATGACGCACGACGCCCGGCTTCGATTCATCCCCGGCAGTGCGATAAACCGCTACCCCCTCGATAGCAGCGAGGAGGCCCTCCCGGCAAGCATCGTCTGCGCGACCCGGGTTGTCGGCGACCAGTTGGCCACGCTACCCTCGGGAGGCTGCGGCCTGCAGCGACGAGGACGAGATGGCCTACATCATCAGCCGGCTCTGCCGGGACTGCCTCGACATGGGCTGTGTCGAGGTCTGTCCGGTCGAGTGTATCTACACGCTCCGGGGCGAGCCGGACGCGGAACATCCGCGACAGCTCTACATCCACCCGACCGAGTGCATCAATTGCGGGGCCTGCGAGCCGGAATGCCCGTGGGAGGCGATCTACGAGGAATTCGAGGTGCCCGAATCCTTGCAGACGGACATCGCCACCAACGCGCTCTCGGAGAACGACCGCGATCGCTTCGAGGTCGCGCAAATGCAGCGCGACGAACACGGGCGTCTGCTGCACAAGAAGCAGCCGACCCCCGACGAGGTCGCGCAGAACAAGGCGCGCTGGGGACTCGAGCCCTGAAGACCCGCCTCGCCAGCCTGCTGCTCCTCGGGGCGGTCGCGTGCAGCGCGCCGCAGACGGTCGATCGCCGACCTCCGCTCGAGCGCGCGCGCGCAGCGCTCGCCGAAGGTCGTCTGGAGCTCGCTGCCCAAACCGCCGCCCCCGAAGCCGCGCGCGGCACGCCCGAGGCGGTGTTGATCGTCGCGGAGGTCGCGATGCGGCGTGGTCGCCACGCGGAGGCACTCGAGAGCCTGGAAGCGTTGCGCCGCGCGCGGCCCAAAGACCCCGACGTGCTCGGTGCCCTTGCGCGGGCCTACGACGGCGCCGGGCAGCCCGAGGCGGCGCTGCCGCTGTACGTCGACGTGCTTCGTCAGCGTCCCGACGACGCCTCGGCCGCGCTGCGCGCTGCCGAACTCTTGCTCGGCAAGGGCGAGGCAGCGCTGGCGACCGGCGTCGCGGCCGCGGCCCTGAAGAGCCATCCGAACGACGCGGCACTGCACGCGGTACACGCTCAGGCGCTGCTCGCGCGCGGCAGGGTCCCGCAGGCCCTGGCGGCGGCGCGCGAGGCGACTCGCCTCGCCCCGGACGCTCCCGAGGGCTGGATGCAGCTTGCCCGCGCCCAGACGCTCAATGGCGAGCCCGTGCAGGCGATGGTCAGCCTCGGCAAGCTGCTGAAGGTCGACGCGAACCACGTCGCCGCGCTGACGCTCTTGGCGCGGCTCCAGCTCGAACGCGGACATCCGGCGATGGCGGCGACGTCGATGAGGCGCGCCGCCCGCATCGCGCCCGACGATATCCGCGTGCTGAATCTCTACGCCGCCTGCCTCGACGCCGCCGGCGAGCGCCCGGAGGCGGTCGAGGTGCTCGAACGCGCGATCGCGTTGGCGCCACGCTTGGTCCTGCTGCGGCGCAACCTCGCCGAGATCTTGTTGGGGGACGGACGGGTCGAGGCGGCCTTCGACGAGGCCGCACGTGCCGTCGACATGGCGCGTGCCCAAGCGAATCAGGACAAGAGCCGCGACGAGGCTCGGATCGCCGCCGAGGAGACGCTGGCGCGCGTGCTCGTGGCCCGAGCGCTACTCAACGCCGCATGCCGCGGCGAACGGGACACGGAAGCCGTGAAGAAGCAACTCGACGGCGACCTCGAGCGGGCCCACCTGGTCCTGACCGAGGCCTCTCGCGACGCGCTCGCCGGGGACGTCCGCGACGCCGTCGTGCGCGGGCTGCGGCGCTGCCGACCCACTGCCACCACCGGGGAGAAGCATCCATGACGACGACGCTGTCGGTCGGTGAAGCCGCCCGTCGGGCCCACGAGGTCATCGACGCGGTCGCGGGCGTGTTCCGCGGCAAGCGCCCGGTGGTCGAGTTGGTGATGACCGCCGTCCTGGCGCGCGGACACGTCCTCGTCGAGGACGTGCCGGGCGTCGGAAAGACCACGCTCGCGCGCGCATTTGCCCGCGTCCTCGGTCTTTCGCACCAGCGCATCCAATTCGCTTCGGACCTGATGCCGGCCGATATCACGGGCGTCGGCATATGGAACCAAGAGGCCGGCCGATTCGAGTTCCAGCCCGGCCCGATTTTCTGCCACGTCCTGCTGGCCGACGAGATCAACCGCACCACGCCGCGAACCCAGTCGGCGCTGCTCGAGTCGATGGCCGAGGGGCACGTGACGGTCGACGGCACCACGCACGCGCTGCCAGCGCCCTTTCTCGTGTTGGCGACGCAGAATCCGCGCGAGCATCACGGCACCTACCCCCTGCCCGAGTCGCAGCTCGACCGGTTCCTGGTCCGCCTCTCCGTGGGCTACCCCGATCGCGCGGTCGAGCGGTCGCTGGTCCGCGAGCACGGCGCAGCGAGCGCCCTGCCTGCACTCCCGCAGCTCTGCGACGAGGACACTGTCGCAGCGATGATCGCCGCCGCGGGCGATGTGCGAGTCGCCGACGACTTGCTCGACTACATGATGGAGCTGGTCGCGCGAACGCGTGACGCCAGCCGTTTCGATCTGGGACTGTCGACGCGCGCCGCGATCGGTCTGTACCGCGCAGTGCAGGGTTTCGCGATGGTCCAGGGACGGGATTTCGCGACACCCGACGACGTGCAGCGTGTCTTCGGCCCCGTGGCCGCGCACCGCGTCGTGCCGGCTGGGCACGCGGGTGCCGGTGCCGAGCGAGCGGTCGTCGAGTCGTTGGTCGCTGCGGTGCTGGAGTCGGTCCCGCCGCCCGGCTGAACCGGGCCTACGCCACCGCGCGCATCGCCTTGATGCGGAGCGAGAGCGCGTCGAGCTGAGGCTGGGCAGACGCCGTCTCGGCCAAGGCCGCCGCCTCCTCGAGCAACGACAGCACCGTCCGCTCGCTGGTCAGCACCTCGGCCTCGATCAGATCGGCGAGCGTCACCACGCATTCGATCCGCTCTCGTTCGAGGCCGTCGCCGCCGACGAGGTGGAACGCGTTCTCGAGACAGCGGTGCGAAGCGTCGGCGTCGCCCGTGGCGGCGGCGGCGCGGGCCGAGAGCAGGAACGCGCGGGCCTGGAGCCGCACCTCGTTGGCGAGCACCGCCTGGCGAGCCGACTCTTCGGCGAACGCGAGCGCGCGCTGCCACGCACCGTGGGACATCTGGATCTCACCGCGCTTGCGGAGGGCATCGGAAAGGCCCCGCAGGTCGGTGAGTGCCGCCAGCGATCGGCAGGCCTTGGCGAGCGCCGCGTCGGCCTCGTCGGCTGCGCCGCGTGCCATCAACACCTCGGAGAGCAAGACGGAGATATCGGCGGCGAGCGCAGCGCGATCGACGCGGCCCAGGGCGTTGAGCGCCTCGCCGAGCTGCGCCTCGGCATCGTCGAGTTCGCCGATGTCACGCAGTGAGAGCGCGAGCGCCCGTAGCGCCTCGGCCTCCCGGACTAGGTCGCGCGCGTGCCGCGCCGAGGCGAGCGCCTTGCGCGCGTGGTAGACCGCAGCGTCCCCGCGTCCTGCCTTGCGGTGCCCTTCGGCGATCGCCATCGAAAGATCGGCGGTCAGCGGGAAATCGGGCTCGACCGGGAGCTCGGTCAGCGCCGTCATCCACGCCTCGACGGCGTCTTCGTGGCGACCTGCGGCGTCGAGCGCCTTGCCGAGCGCGAGGCGGAGGTTCGGCAGGCGCGCCATCGCCATCGCCAGGCCGCTCTGCTCGATCGCCTCGATCTGTCGGTTCAGCGGCTCGACCACTTCGGCCGAGAGACCGCAGCGGATCTCCGCCGTCGCCCACGAGGACAACAGCGGCGCACCGAGCCGGAACCACACGTCTTCGTCGAGCGCGTCGAGCGAGCGCAGCGACTCGATAGCGTCCCGCGCGCACTCGGCCGCTTCGTCCCAGGCGCGACGGTCGAGCAGGCCACGCACCAGGCCCAAGGACGCTTCGGCGCGGGTGACGGCCGCGGAGGCTCCGTCGCCGGCTGCCTGCATCTCGTTGGCGAGACGAACGGCGCCCTCGAAGACGTCGTTGGCCTCTTCGATGGCGCCGAGCTCGTAGGCGAGCTCGCCGGCGTGGCGCATGTTGCGGGCGGCCGCGGCCAACTGCCCCGAGGCGGCCTCGAGATGAGCGATGCGACGGGCCCACAGGCGGGGGCGGTGACCCGAGCGGGCCGACAGCCATTCCACGGCGCGGTCGAGATCGAGCTCGAGCTCGGCAGCCTCCTCGGCGATCGTCGTAGGGAACTCGCCGAGCATGTACTCGGCCTCGTCGCTGATCCGGCTGCCGGGCTGCAGCCGGAGGGCGCCGGCGCTGGCGAGCCGATCGAGCTCGGCGTCGACGCGACGACCGGCGGCGGCTGCGAGCAAGCCCGGCCACAGCGGCGTGCCGAGGCGAATCGCGGCACCGAGGACCGTCCGCAGCTCGGGTTCGGCGAGGGCGTCCGACGCCGGCACCTCGGGCCCGGTGACCCGGAGTACCGAACCGGCCGTGAGGAGATCGCCGAGATCCGAGGGCGCTTCGTCCTGTGGCCCGACCCACGCGACGATGACGAGCACCGAGGTGGCGCCGAGTTGGCGCAGCAGCCGGCGCAAGAACGAACGCTCGCTGGGCGTGAGGAATTCGACGCGCTCGAGCACCAGCACGAGTGAGGCGCGTCCCGCGACGGCGCGCAATGCATCGCCGAGCGCGCTGCCGGCCGCCATGCGCGCGACTTCGGGCACCGCACGGGCGTGCGAGAGGTGCGGCGAGTCCGGGAACTCCACGCCCAGGAACATGCCGAGCAGGTGCGCAACCTGGCTCGCGCGTCCCGGCTGGTCGGGCAAGATCCCCTGCGACCACGCGAGCAGCTTTCGTCGCGAGAGCGGCGGCGGATCGTCGTCGAACACCCCGGCGCGGACGCGCACGTCGTCGAAGAGGGCGGCGCCGGGGACGCGATCGTCCGGGGGCGGGATCCGCAGGCGAACCATCTCGGGCGGCTCTGCGCGGTCGAGCAAGCCGAGCGAGAACGCGTCGATCGCCTCGTACAGCGCACCGCGGCTGCGCGAGACGACGCCGGTCAGTTCGAGGCGCCCCCGCTCGCGGGCTCGATCGAGGCGCTCCTCGAGCCCCTCGATCATGGTGGCGATGTGGGACGGGCGACGCGTCGTGCGTGTCGCCGCCGGCTGTGCGCGCGTCGTGCGTCGCTGTGCCGAGGCGTGCTCGAACTGCTCGAGCTCTTGCAGGAACGACCGAGCGTCCTGCGGGCGAGCCTTCGGGTCCTTCGCCAGGATTCGCTGGACGAAGGCCTCGAGCTCGGCCGGGAAGGCAAGATCCGGTCGCCGATGCGCCAGCGGCACCGGCGGCTGCAGTTGATGCGCACGCAAGAAGTCCTGCGGCGTCTCGCCATCGACGGGAAGGAAGCCCGTCATCATCTCGTAGAAGATGACGCCGAGCGCGTAGAGGTCGCTGGCTGGGCCGACGTCGTGGCCCGCCGCCTGCTCGGGGCTCATGTACGCGGGCGTACCCAGCACCAAGCGCGCCTGGGTCAGACGCGGGTTGGCGTGGCTGCCGGCCGACTGGATGTGCTTCGCGAGGCCGAGATCGACGACCTTGACGTAGTCGTCGACCGAACCGATGCGGGTCAGCAGGATGTTGTCGGGCTTGAGGTCGCGGTGGACGATGCCGTTCTCGTGCGCCTCGACGAGCGCCTCGCAGACACGCTTGGCGATCAACACCGAGCGACGCACCTGCAGCCAACGCTCGCGGTCGAGCAGGTCGCCGAGCGACTCACCGTCGATGAACTCCATCGCGATGTAGGTCTTGCCGTTGTCGGTCGCGCCGATGGAGTAGACCGTGGCGACGAAGGGCGAACGCAGGCGCGCCAGGATGCGCGCCTCTTGCAGAAAGCGCTCGTCGGCCTGGAGTTGTCGAGCCAGATCGCTCCGCAAGACCTTGAGCGCGACCGAGCGGCCGAGCCGAATATCTTCGGCCTCGTACACGGCGCCCATACCGCCACGACCGACCATGCGGACGATGCGGTACATGTTGTCGACGAGCGATGCGACGGGGAGCTCGTCGTCCATTCCGGCGAAGACGTCGAATGCCATGCGGGATCGGACCTCCGGGGCGAGGGCACCCAGGCTAGCCGCAAGCGGGAAGCCACGGCAAGCGCGCCCTCATTCGGGCCATGCCTCGGCCAGTGCGGCGAGGACGACGGCGCGCGGAGCAGCGAGCGCGATCGTCTTGTCGCGATGGGTCTGGCCTGCGACCACGCGGACATCACGTAGAGCCAATTCACAGAGTTCGGCGAAGTAGCGCTCCAGCGCGACGTTGGCCTTGCCGTCGACCGGCGGAGCGGCCACCGCCACCCGCACGCGCTCCTGCCACATGCCCAGCAGGCCGCCGCGTTTGGCGCCGGGCTGCGCGCGAACGGCCAGGCGGCAGCGCTCGTCGTCGCCGTGAACGGCCACGACGAAGGGATGGCCGGCGGCGCTCAGAACAGCTCCGACTGGCCGCCGCCCGGACCGGTACCGGTCGCGCGCCGGATCCCGAGGTGCGCGTAGGCCGCGTCCAGCGCGACGCGACCGCGTGCAGTCCGCGCAACGTAGCCCTGCTGGATCAGGTAGGGCTCGTAGACGTCCTCGATGGTGTCGCGCGGCTCGCTCAGCGCCGCGGCCATGGTCTCGACGCCGACGGGACCGCCACGGAACGTCTCGCAGAGCGCGCGCAGATAGGCCAAATCCATCGGACCGAAGCCGGCGCCGTCGACCTCCAGAGCGCCGAGGGCGCGATCGGCCAGCGCTCGACCGACCACCGATGCGTGCTCGACCTCCGCGAAGTCGCGCACCCGGCGGAGCAGGCGATTGGCGATACGCGGCGTACCGCGGGAGCGTCGCGCGATCTCCAGCGCGCCGGCGTCGTCGATCTCCAGCGACAGCGCCGCCGCGCTGCGCCGCACCACCTCGCAGAGTTCGTCGGGAGAGTAGTACTCGAGCCGCGCGACGTATCCGAAGCGGTCTCGCAGCGGCCCGGTCAGCAGGCCCGTGCGCGTCGTGGCGCCAAGCAGGGTAAACGGCGCGAGCGGCAGCTTGACGGTACGCGCGTGCGGTCCGTCGCCGACGACGATGTCGAAGCGATAGTCCTCCATCGCGGGGTAGAGGTTCTCCTCGATCACCGGGTTGAGGCGATGGATCTCGTCGATGAACAGGATGTCACCGGCCTCCAGGCCCGTGAGGACGCCGGCGAGGTCGCCCTTCTTCTCGATCGCGGGGCCCGAGGTCACCACGACACGCACGCCCATCGCGTCGCCGATCAGGTGGGCCAGGGTCGTCTTACCGAGGCCCGGCGGACCACAGAACAACATGTGATCGAGCGGCTCGTTGCGCCGGCGCGCAGCGGCGATGAAGACCTCGAGGTTGCGGACCAACGCCTGCTGGCCCACGTATTCGGAAAAATTGCGAGGCCGCAGCGCTCGGTCGTAGCCGCGCTCCCCACCGACGAGCTCGCCGTCGAGGTCGTCGTCGCGCGGCGAATCATGCCCGAAACCTGCCGCGTCGTGACTCACCGGCCGCCTCCTGCGCCCTTGGCGGCGTCACGCCGGAGCAGAGCGAGCGCGGAGCGTAGCAATCGGTCGAAGTCGACGGAAGCGCCGGCCTCGATGGCGGCGTCGATCGCGGCGCGCGCGTCGGCGGGGCGATAGCCGAGGTGGCCGAGCGCGCTCTCGACGTCGCCGAGGGTCGGGTCGGCGGTCGATCGCGCCGTCCCCGCCGGCTCGGAAGCCGCCGGCGACGCAGCGAGCAGCGCCCCCGGCAGGCGCTCTCGCAGCTTCACCACGATCAGCTCCGCGGTCCGCTTGCCGATGCCCTTGGCGCGGGTCAGCGTACGCACGTCTTCGTCGTGGATGGCGCGGGCGACGAGCTCCGGCGCCGCGTCGGCCAGCAACGCCATCGCCCCCTTGGGCCCGACGCCAGGCACCGAAGTCAGCGCGAGGAAGAGCTCGCGAGCCGCCGCCGTTCGGAAGCCGTAGAGCTGCATGGCGTCCTCCCGGACCACCATGTGAATCAACAATTCCGCGGTTTCGCCGACGGCGAGCCCGTCGCGGTCGGCCGCCGAGACGGTGACGGCCCAGCCGACCCCGTGGACGTCGAGTACGACGCGGTCCTCTTCGTGCGCTCGGACGACGCCCTTGAGCCACGCGATCATCCTTTCCTCCGTTTCGTCCCGCGTGCGGCAGCGACCACCTGCGCATAGTAGGCGCGGCTCGCCGTCATCGACATGGGCGGGTCGGGCAGCCGTGGCGCGGCTCGTGACGCGCCGACCAGGGTCGCTGCGTCGAGGGCAGCCGTGCGCGCGGCGGTCAGGGCTGCGGCCAGCGCGTCGGCGGCGTCCTCTGGCGGCACCTCGGCGAGCGCGAGCTGCAGGCGGACCATCTCCTGGACCTGCTCCTTGGTCGCGCGACCACCGCCGACGACCGCCCGCTTGGTCTCGGAGGGGCTGACTTCGCGGATCTCCAGCTCTCGCGCGGCCGCGATCGCCAGCGCGACGCCACGGGCCTCGCCGAGCGCGAGGGCGGCCCGCGGGTCGCGGCGCACGAACGCAGTCTCGACCGCGACGAGGTCGGGCCGGTGGGCGTCCATCAACGCCTCGAGACCGCGCAGCAACGCGCCGAGACGTCGGGGCCTGTCGTCGCGGGCGGCCGGGCGCAGCACACCGTGAGCGCGGTGGCGAACCGTAGTGCCCTCGAGCACGAGGATCCCCCAGCCCATGCGCAGCGTGCCGGGATCGATCCCGAGAATGACGCGTGTTCCGACCTGAGCGTGCTGCATGGTTGGCTCCAGGCGCGGACCATAGCGCGGCAGGACCGGGGCCGAAAGCGCAACGCGTTGACGCGCGGTCGATTGGCGCAGCAGCATCGGCGGCGAGATGCGCGCGATCCTCCTGCACCGCCTCTGTCCTCTGTTGTCGTTCGCGCTGCTGGGCTGCGACGCGATGCCGACGTTCTCGCTGCAGACCCTCTTCGGGGGCGAGGTCGAGCAGGCACCGGCCGAACCCGAGCGTCGGCCGCTCGCCGCCAAGCCCTCCAACGGACCGACGCGTACCGCGACGCTGGTGCCGTTGCCGAAGATCGACTGGCGCGCCGTCATCCGCGAAGGCGAAGAGCCGGCAGCCGAGCAGAGGTTGGCCGACACCCTCGCAGCCATCCGGCAGCGCGCCGGCGTCGGGGAGATCCGCGCGCTCGGGCCCTGGCTCAGCCGACGCACCATCGAGCAGCTCGATCCGAAGGCCGGCGGCCTCGTCCCCATCGCGCCACGCACGCTGTGGCAGCGGGTCTCTGGCGACCTGCGCGAGGTCCGGTTCGAGGGCGGGCGTGCCGTCGTCGCCACCGAGCGCGAGGGTCACCGACAGACGCTGATCTTCTATCTCGAGCAGGGACGCTGGAAGCTCGACCTGCTGGCGATTCGGTCGGGCACCCTACCCCCGCGCGCGCAGCCTCGGGTGAAGTGGCCGACCCTGCGCGGAGCCACCGCCGACCTGCGCGGCACCGGACCGCTGGTGGCCGTCTTCGAAACGAGCGTCGGCGCGTTCCGGTGCGAGCTGCGCGAAGCCCGCATCCCGAAGAGTGTCGCGGCCCTCGTCGGACTGGCCCGCGGACGTGTCGGCCTACCCGACTCGGACGAGACCGTGCGCGGCTACTACCGCGACGGGCGCCTGCGTGCGTCGCCGGGCGGCCCGGGCCTGCTGCTGGTCCCGAGTCACCCGCTCGCGCTGGGCCTGTCGGACGAACTCGAGCTGGGCTTACGCTTCGACCGTGCCGGCCAACTCGCCTTCTGGAGCGAGCAGCCCGACGCCGGCGACGGGACGCTGATCGTGACCCTCGCGCCGCGGCCGGACCTGGACGACCGAGCGACCTTGTTGGGGACTTGCCGCGACCTCGACGCGATTCGTTCGATGTTCGCGGCCCTCGGGCGCGGCGTGACGCTGCGCGAGGTCGGCGTTCGACGCGGGTTCTGAGGCCCGCGAGCGCTAGCCCGCTTCGGGTGAGGCGGCCGCGTCGGCGGGCCCGGGCTGCGCCGCAGCCGCGCGCGGCGGACGCGCGGCTGCCACCGGGGCGCGCACCGTCGCTCCCGTCGGCCACATCGAGATCGCGCCGCCGAGCACCATCGTGATCGCGCCGAGCCAGAGGAAGCCGACAAAGGGGAAGACGATGGCCAACAGGGTGATGAAGCTCGTGCCCTGCTGCGGCCGCATCGCGAGGTAGAGATCGTGCTCGAAGGTCGACTCGATCGCGACCTCCGTCGTGGGCGAGCTGTGCTTCTGATAGAAGCGAATCTCCGGCTCGAGCAACAGCCCGACACCGCGCGGCACCAGGTCGACGATCGCCGCCCCCGCTTGGCTGGCCTTGTCGTTGTAGCGCATCCACTGCACCGCCTCGGCGGCGGGCGCGCGCATCCAGCCGACGAAGCGGCTGCGGTCCTCGGCCGATGCGAAGCGGATCTCGAAGCGGCTCTGGCCCGGGACGGTCTTCACGGTCGCCTGCAGCGACGAACGCAGTTCGAAATGCGTGCGCGCTTCCTTGAACACGCTCATGACCATCCGCGGTGCGACCCGGGCGACGCGCAACGCCTCGTCGCCGAGGTCGAGCATCAGCAGCGTCGGATCCTCGCTCGGCAGCACGCGGGTGGTCTCGGCCAGGCGACGCGCAAACGCCGGCTCCGCAAAACGGCGGGCGGCCCCGTCGTCGGCGAAGACCACCGCCAGCTTGGCCGATCCCGGCAGCGCCTCGACGCGAGACGGCGGACTGCCGGCTCCGGTCGCCAACGCCCGCACCGCCTCGACGTGCTCGGAAGGGACCTGTTCGTCGCGCTCGAGCACGTGGACCCGCGCGCGCTGCCAGACGTACGCGCCGTCGGGCTCGAAGCCGAGGTAGGCGTCGCTGTGGACGAGGCCGTATTGGCCGACGTCGGTGCGGTCGCCGGGCTCGAGCGCGACTTCGGGACGGTAGATGCGGAACGCGTTGCCGGTGAACGCGATGAAGGCGAAGACGATGCCGAGGTGGACGATGTAGCCGCCGTACCGGCGCTTGTTGCGCAGCGTGAGCGTCACCAGCGCGAGCAGGTAGCCCTCGCCCTTGCTGCGCACGCGCGCCATCGTGCCGACGTGGAATTCGATGAGGATGGTGACGAAGACGAAGACCGAGAACCAGACCGCCAACACGCCGAAGAATTCCGTGCGGCCGAGGGCGTCGACGAATCCGGGCAGCGCGTCGCTCATGCTCGTCCCCGCGGCCTCGGCAGCGCGCGCGAGGCTGCGCGCGCTCCACGCCAACACCAGCACCAGGGTGGCGAACGATCCGTAGGAGAGCGGACGCGCGAAGTTGCGCTCGAAGTTGCGCCGCGACGATCGTCGCCAGGAGATCAGCGGCCCGATGCCGGTCAGCAGCAGCAGGAGCAGCCCGAGCGGGGTCATCACGCGGTTGAACCACGCTTCGCCGAGTTGGACCGGCCCTTCCAGGCCTTCGATCGGCAGCCCAAGCGCCGAGAGCCCTCCGACCGCACCGTTGTAGAGCGCTCGGAACGCCTCGGCCTCGCTGATCTTCGAGAAGAGTGTGCCCCAGATCACCACGAACGCGCAGCCGACGAGCAGCACGTTGTTGAGCACGAAAAACGCCTCTCGGCTCCACAACGAGTCGAGATCGGCCTCGGCCCGGAGCGCGTTCCAGCGCCAGCCGACCAGCGCGACCGAGAGCACGAAGATGAAGCCCATGTACCAGAGGAACCACGGCGCAAGCGTCGAATCCGCAAAGGCGTGGACCGAGTCGATCAGCTGGCTGCGGGTCAGGAAGGTGCCGAAAATCGTCAGCAGGAAGGTAAGGCAGACCAGAACCGCGTTCCAGCGGCGGAGCATGTTGCGGCGCTCCTGGATCATCACCGAATGCAAGAAGGCGGTGGCGGTGAACCACGGGATCAGGCCCGCGTTCTCCACGGGATCCCACATCCAGAAACCGCCCCAGCCGAGCTCCTGGTAGGCCCACGCGCCGCCGAGGATCAGGCCGATGGTCAGGAACATCCACGAGACCAGCGTCCAGCGTCGGGTGTCGCGGATCCACTGGGCGTCGAGCTTGCCGGTGATCAGCGCCGCCGCGCCGAACGCGAAGGGGACCGTGAACGTCATGTAACCCGTCAACATGGAGGGCGGGTGGATCGACATGAACGGGTTCTGCAGCAGCGGGTTCATCCCCTTGCCGTCGTCGGGTCCGTAGTGGCTCTGAAAGATCTCGAAGGGATCGGACTCGTAGACCATCAGCGCGGCGAAGAACAGGATCGCGCCCTGCAGGATGGCGGTCGTCCACCCGAGGAAGACCGCGTCCTGTGTCTTGTTCCGGCCGATCGATACGACCGAGAACGTCGAGAGGACCGCCGTCCAGAACAGCAGCGCGCCCTTCTCACCGCCCCAGAAACCGGCCAGTAGGTAGGCGAATGGCATGTCGCGGTCGGTGTAGGCCGCGATGTACTTGTTGGAGAAGTCGTGCGTGACCAGGCCGTAGACCAGGGCCGCGCTCATCGCCAGCCAGAGCAACCACGCGCCGAGCATCGACTGGCGGCCGACCTCGAGCCACGTGGACGAGCGCCAGCGCGCGCCGATCATCGAGGCGAGGCTCGAGACCAGGGTCACCGCGAAGGCGATCTGCAGCAGGGCGGTTCCGACGTGATGCATGGCGATTCCCAGCCGCGCCCGGAAGCGCGATGCGGCGACGTGCTACCCGAATCTCGGTAGGAGCGCCAGCGACTTCGCCCCAACCCACCGCAGCGACGAGATGTGCCGCTCGGCGCGGGTGCGTGCTATGCTGACGAGCGACCGCGCGAAGCGGAGCGGAGGCATCGACATGGCGATGACGGCAGGAACGGCGGCGCCGCGCAACAAGGCGCAGAAGGCCGCGGCGGCACCGGTCGACGAGGGCGCCGTTGCGGCCGTCGATGCGGCGGCGCGCGTGGCCATGTGCCGGCGCTGGCTCGCAGCCGCGACCGCGCGCATCCGGCGGCGACTGCAGATGGCGACGCAGCTGCGCCAGGCGCTCTCGGCGGGCCTGACCTGGGAAGAAGCGAACCTGTCGGTCGAGTCGACCGCTGCGGACGTCGAGCGTCTCGCCGAGGCCGTCCGCGAGGTGGAGCACGAGGCCGAAGCCGCGGGTGTGCAGCTACCCATGGCGCAACTGACCGAGCAGGCCACGCTGGACGAGATCGATCGCGACATCCTGGTGCTCTCCGTGGCGCCCCACGTCGATGTCGAGATCCGCGACGCCATCGCCCGCTTCAACGACAACCTGCTCGCCAACTACGTGGATGTGCGCCTGGTGCTCGAGTTCCTCGTCGACGATCCGGTCGAGCGCCTGACCATGCGGGCGCGCTTCCACACCGACGGCGCCTTGCTCGCGGCTCGATACGTCTCGCTCGAGCGTCCCCGCGACCTCGGCGGCGACAACCTGCTGGGCTACGAGGTCGTGCCGTCGGCGCGCGTCATGCAACTGCTGCTCGGCGAGACCGGCCTGCTCGACGCGGCGATGGGCAACCTCGCGCGCTACGACCGACCTTCGGTCACGCTCGAGGAAGTCGTCATCGACCGCGAGGCGGTTGCGCCGATGTTGGTGCTGCTCGAGCAATTCGCCCTGCGCGGCCCGCTCGCCGACGGTAGCTCGCCTTTCGACTTGCCGAGTGGCCTGGTCGTCGAGATCAGCGGCCCTCCCGGTACGGGCAAGAGCTTGCTGCTGCGAGCGCTCTGCAACCACCTCGGGCGGCCGCTGCTGGAGGTCGACGCCGGCCGCCTGCACGACATGCACGACGAACTGTTTCGTCGCACGCTGCAGTCGGCCATCGACCAGGCTCGGCTCGCTGGGCTGGTACTCGCGCTCGACGGCGTCGATGGCCTGCTCGGCAAGGGCGCGCCGCGAATCTCCGAAATCGCGGCGATGCTGGCCCACCACACGGGCGTGACGGTGCTGCTGTCGCGAGACTCGGGCGAGCTCGACGCGAACCTCGACCGCTTCGTCGTCCAGCGCTTGGTGCTGGACACGCCGGACGCCGACTCGCGGGAGCGCATCTTCGAGTTGCACAAGCCCTCGGGCGTCGAGTGGGGCGAGGACTGCAACCTCAGGGAGCTGGCCGGCACGTACCAGTTCCCGGGCGCGCTGATCCGCAACGCGATGCAGGTCGCGGTCAATCGGGCCCTGGCGGCGGACCCACGGCGCCCCCGCATCAGTCACGCCATCTTGCGCAAGAGCTGCCACGAGCAGATTCGCGCGAGCCTGGACGAGTACGCCGTTCGGCGGAAGGTCGGTCTGACGCTCAAGGAGCTGATCTTGCCCGACGAGGCGATGGAGGACATCGAGGAGTTGTTCACCGCCGCACGCTACCGCGGGCACGTACTGCACAACTGGGGATTCAACCAGCGCATGTCGACCGGCAAGGGTCTGGTCGCGTTGTTCTCGGGTGAACCGGGCACCGGCAAGACGCTGTGCGCGACCATCCTCTCGACCGAGCTGGACCTGCAACTCTACCAAATCAGCATCCCTCGCGTGGTCAGCAAGTGGATCGGCGAGACCGAGAAGAACATCGAGCGCATCTTCCAGACCGCGCGCGCCAACCACGGCATGCTGCTCTTCGACGAGGCCGACTCACTCTTCGCCAAGCGCACCAAGGTCGAGAGTTCGGTCGACCGCTACAGCAACATGGCGACGAACATGCTGCTGCAGGAGATCGAGAACTTCGAAGGCATCGTGATCCTGACCACCAATATCGAGAAGAACATGGACGACGCCTTCAAGCGTCGCATCGGCTTCAAGATCCACTTCCCGTTCCCGGATCCGGAGATGCGCGCGAAGATTTGGCAGTCGTTGGTGCCGGCGGCGTGCCCGGTCGACCCGGACACCGATTGGGAGACCATCGGACGGCGCTACGAGCTCTCCGGCGGCCATATCAAGAACGCGGTGCTGCGCGCCGCCTACCAGGCCGCAGCTGCCGACGAGCGCCTCTCGGACGAGCACATCGAGTACGCCGCCCGCCAGGAGTGCAAGAACGCCGGACGCGTGTTCCGCGCGGCCGGACCCGACGACCTGTTGGGGTACTGATCATCCATCTTGAACGAGCGGTTGCCGGCCGCCTCGGGACTCCCCTACCCTAGAGCCTTCAGCCGGCCTTCGTACCGACACTTGCTCCAAAGGAGTTCGCATGTGGAACGCGACCCGTATCGCTGCCGGGGCCTGCTTGGCGACCCTGCTCCTGCTCGGCCCGACGAGCGCGTTCGCGGAGTCGTTCCGCAACGGTGAACTCTTCGCGGGGCAGTCGATCAACCAAGATCCCGAGGATCGGCGCTTCGCGTTCGGCGTCGGCTTCTCGATCGCGCCGGTCAAGGCGATCATCAAGAGCCAGGTCAACAAGCAGCTCGACTCCTACGCAGCGGAGAACCCGGAAGCCGCGGTGCTGAAGGAGTACATCCAGTACGCGGACACCGAGCAGATGCGCGCCCTTGCGGACAGCGGGCAGCTCGAGGCGTTCAAGGCGGCGCTCAAGGAAGAGTTGAAGAAGAACGGAGGCTCGCTGACGCCCGAGCAAGGGGCGGCCATCGACGGCATCGACGACAAGAAGCTTCGCCTGATGGCCGATATGATCGAGATCGCCCAGGAGCCGGACGATACGCTGACCTTCGCCGTCGAGCCGTGGGCCGCGGTCAACTTCAAGTACCTGCAGATCAAGACGATGATCGCGATCGCCGGCTACAACAACAGCGCGGGCACGAGCCTGCAGGTCGGCAACCTCGGTCTGCAGCTCAGCACCGGTAACCGCCACGGGCCGCTCGGCCGTCGCTTCGGCTGGACGCTCGGTGTCCGGGGCTGGGTCCCGACCGCCACCGAGGACGCCGACGCGATGGCGCTCGCGAATATCCTCAACACTCCGAACTTCTTGCATAAGTATGCGACCGTCTCGCCCTACGCCGTGTTCGGCCTCGACTTCGCGCTGGTCCAGTGGACCCTCCGCGCGGAGTACGTGCACATGCTCGCGGTGCGGCAGGACGAGGTGAAGGCCGACGACCTGGCCTACGTCCAGGCCGGTACCGGCGTGCTGCTGCTTTTGCGTTGGGTGGGCGTATCGGTCGAATTCGACGGTCTGTTCGACGTCAACAACGCCATCGCGATGCGCAACACATTCTTGCTGACCACGGGCGTGCGTGGCTACCTCGGTCCGGTCGGGATCGGCGCCGGCGTGCAGATTCCGATCGTTCCGCCGGGCAGCAAGGAAGAGCGCGTCAGTTTCGGCGGGGTCTCTGCCGGCAATCCCGCGGACATCAACTTCCTGGTCCAAGCGCGGATGCAGTTCTGAGCCAACACCACGACGGCAGCACAAGGCGTAGGGAGCCGCGAACATGGGTGACGATAGGGCGCGGCTGGTAGTCGCGGACGCCGAGGGGCGTTTTCTCGACCATCCCGACCTCGAGATGTTGGTCTGGGACGGCGAAAACTTCCGGACCCCGCTGCGCGAGGAGCTGATCCAACTCCCGCTGGGCAGCGATCTCTTCGTGCTGCCAGGCCGAGTCGCCGTCGCACTCGATCCGGAACGCGAAGAACTGGTGGAAGTCCGGGAAGGCCCCGACGGCCAGCCGGTCTTTGCCGTCTCGGCGTTCGTCGCCCCCGCGTACGTGCGCCTGTACCACCCGGCCTACGAGCGAATGGCCGGCGCCCCCGACTTGTCGCTCTACGCCTACGCCCCCGTGGGCTGGATGAACGGCCGCCTGTACACCGCCGCCGTGCGCGTCGACGCCGACAAGCGCCAAGATCCGTACCGCTTCGACGTGGCGGACATCGAGCGCCGGGTGATCGCCCGCAAGCTCGCGATGCCCGGCAATCAGACCGTCCGCCACCTCGAGCACTGCGCGCTCGGCTACCACTGCCGCGCCGCGCAGAACTACTTCCTCGACCGCTGGGAGGCGCCGTTGCCCGCGGCGTCGACGTGCAACGCTTCCTGCCTCGGCTGCATCTCAGAGCAGCCCGACGACAACGTCACGGCGGCCCACAAGCGACTGCAGATCCCGGCCCGCGTCGACGACTTGGTCGACGTGGCCGTCGGCCACCTCGAGCGCGTGCCCAATGGCGTGGTGAGCTTCGGCCAGGGCTGCGAAGGCGAGCCGCTCGTGCAAGGCCCCGTGCTGGAAGGAACCGTGCGCAAGATCCGGGAGCGCACTGCGGCGGGCGTCATCAACCTGAACAGCAACGGCAGCCTGCCCAAGGTCGTGGCGCGGCTGGCAGACGCAGGCCTGGACGCGATCCGCATCAGCCTGAACTCCGCGCGCTCGGACTACTACGAGCGCTACTACCGGCCGACCGGCTACACGCTCACCGACGTCGAACAGTCCGCGCGCGAAATGTCCGATCGCGGCCGCTACGTGTCGCTGAACTACTTCGTGTTCCCGGGTGTCTCGGACTCGCCAGCCGAGATCGACGCGCTCAGCGGCCTCATCGAGCGTGGCGGCGTCGACCTCATCCAGCTCCGCAACCTGAACATCGATCCCGAGCTCTACCTACGCGAGCTCGGCGACGGAGCGGTCGATGGCCCCATCGGCGTCGTTCCGTTCATCCACACGCTGCGGCATCGCTTCCCGCACCTGCGATTCGGCTACTTCAACCCGGCCAAGACGCGGCACGGTCGAGCGGGCCCCCTACCCGGCGCGACACTCGCGGACCTGTACCCACCGCCTGCCCCC
This sequence comes from Pseudomonadota bacterium, assembly GCA_041163625.1. Classification (GTDB taxonomy): domain Bacteria; phylum Myxococcota_A; class UBA9042; order UBA9042; family UBA9042; genus JACKFC01. The sequence goes on from JBEARB010000006.1 coordinate 37,521, forward strand.
TGGCGAGGTGCCGCCGGAGCGGCACCCCACCAGGGGAGCGGAGTCTCCACCCGCTAGGCGGCGCGCTTGGCCTGGCCGAGGAAGTCGACACGGCGCGCGATCACCTCCCGCGTGAAGCGCTTGTTGCCGTCCTTGTCCTGCCAGGCGTGGCTCTGCAGCCGGCCCTCGATGTAGACCTGACGCCCCTTGTCGAGGTACGCCTCGCACTGCTCGGCGAGCTTCCCGAAGGTCACCACGTCGTGCCACTCGGTCTCCTGGACCTCGGCCCCGTCACGGTTGCGCGTGATGGAAGTGGCGACGCGCAGGCGCGCGACCTTCTCGCCGCTCTGGGTCTCGCGCGCTTCGGGCTTGCTGCCCATGTTGCCGATCAACAGAACCATGTTCACACCGCTCATCTCGCACACTCCTGGCCCCCTCGGGCCTGCGCCGTCGCCGGCGCGTTCGGGCGACCATCCGCCCACGGGCGCACGAACCCGCTCGTGCGCCCCTTCCCCGCGGCCCCGATCGAGGCCAACGTCTCTATGCAGGCTCGAAACCGCGTCCGTAGCGCATCGCGAGTGCTGCGCGCCCGCCGGGCGTGGCACCGCGGCGCTTGAGGACCCGCAGCTCGAGGCAGGCGCCCTCGGGGCGTTCGGCCTCGCCGATCCAGCCGGTGCGAGTCATCACCAGCCGGGTGTGGGCATGGCTCGCGACCGCCGATCCGCCCGGCCCGGACGTCTCGGCGTCTTCGCCCCGCTCGCGCGTCTGGTTGACGAGCAGGAGGCGAGCTCCGGCATCGGCACACTGCGGCGCGAGCTGTCGCAGTCCGCGGGCCAGCAGGCGCGGCAGGAGCGGACCGGGGTCCTTGTCGAGCGGTTGCTCGCGCTCGGCCGTGGGAAGCAGCGCAGCCACCGTATCGAGCACCACCAGACCCACGCCCTGGTCGATCAGCGCACCTGCGAGTGCGAGCGCCTGCTCTGCCGACTCGGGACGCGCGAGCAAGAGCTGCCGTGGATCGACGCCGACCATCTCCCAGGTGCCGGGCTGCAGCCCTCGCTCCACGTCGAGGTAGGCCGTCAGCACGCCTTGGCGCTGTGCGGCGGCCAGCCATGCGCATGCCAACGTGGTCTTGCCGACGGCCGGGCCACCGAGCAGCTCGTGTACGCCTGGCCCGAGCCCACCGCCGAGCAGCGCGTCGACGGCCTCGTGGCCCAAGGCCAGTGGGACCGGCGGGGTCGCGCGGAGCGTCTCCGCGGAGCTGACGAGACCGCGACCGAAGGTCCGCTCGAGCTTCGCCACCAGGGACTGCAAGGCTTGGATCAATGACATCGAACTCATCGGGCACCTCCGTGGACGGCCGCTGCCTGCGGCGAAACGAGACGGTCGAACGCGCGGTATTGCAGGGCCTCGGCGACGTGACCGAGACCGACGTCGGCGGCACCCTCGAGGTCCGCAACGCTGCGCGCGACGCGCCAGATCCGGTCGTGTGCACGTGGCGAGAGGCCGAACGCCTCGAGCGCGCCGAGCAAGCGGTCGTGCACCGCGGGTGCCAGCGGCGAGCAGCGCCGCAGCACGGACATCGGGACGGTCGCGTTGGTACGCTCGTCGCCGTAGCGCGCCCGCTGCGCGGCCCGTGCCTGAACCACCCGCTCGCGGACGACCCGAGACGACGCACCGGTTGGCATATCGCGCAGCAGACGGGGCTCGAGCGGCAGCAACTCGACCTGTAGGTCGATGCGGTCGAGCAGCGGCCCAGAGAGGCGAGACTGGTAGCGCTCGACCGCGACGGGCGAGCAGGTACACGGGTGTGTGAAGGAGCCGAGCCGCCCGCACGGACACGGGTTCATCGACGCGACCAGCATGACCTCGCTGGGGAATCGCAGGACTTGGCGCGTCCGCGCGATGGTGATCGCGCCGTCCTCGAGCGGTTGCCGCAGCGATTCGACCACCGCGCGCGGGAACTCCGGGAGCTCGTCGAGGAAGAGCACGCCGCGATGCGCGAGCGAGACCTCGCCCGGCCGCGGATTCGCGCCGCCGCCGACCAACGAGACGACCGAGCCGGTGTGGTGCGGTGCGCGAAACGGCCGCTCGCGGAGCAGCCCCACGCCGCGCGGGAGGAGGCCGGCCACCGAATGGACCTTGGTCACGGTCAGCGCTTCGTCGTCGGCGAGCGGCGGCAGGATCGACGGCAGACGACGAGCGAGCATCGTCTTGCCGCAGCCCGGTGTGCCGCTCAGCAGGACGTTGTGCCCACCGGCGGCGGCGACCTCGAGCGCACGCTTGGCATGGTCCTGGCCACGTACGTCGGACCAGCACGGCATCCGGCCGAAGTCCTCGACCTGCTGGTAGGGCCGCACCTCCGGCCATGGCGCGCCACGCAAGGAGGCGACCAACTCGTCGAGCCGGCGCGCGGCGCGGACCTCGACGCCTGCGACGACCGCCACCTCTGCCGCGTTGCCGAGCGCACAGATCACGCCCCGCATCCCGGACGCTCGAACCTGTTCGGCCACCGCGAGTACGCCACGGACCGGCCGCAGCTCGCCGGAGAGCGAGAGTTCTCCGAGCACGACCCAACCGTCGAGGCTGATCGCGTCGAGCTCGCCGCCGCAGACCAAGATGCCGAGGGCGACCGGGAGGTCGAAGAAGGTGCCGTCCTTGCGCAGGTCGGCCGGCGCAAGGTTCACGATCACACGTCGCTTCGGGAATGGCAGGCCGGCCTCGCGGATCGCGCTGCGGACCCGCACCCGGGCCTCCCGGACCGACTGCTCCGGCAGGCCGACGGTATCGAACGAGGGGAAGCTACCGGTGACGGTCACCTCCACATCGACCAAGCGGGCGTCCACGCCGACCAACGCTGCGCTCGTCACCTTCGCCAACATCGCCCTGCCTCCACCGCGGGAATCGCGCCGCGCCGCTCGCGCCCTGCTGAAGCACACCCCGTGCCAAGGCGGCTACGCAGTATTTTCGTCGATTTACGGAGCACCAAGCGGGAGGAGTCAGTCTCGAGGTGCGGTTTGATACCGGTCTCGAGACCGCCAACGAGACCGGTCCGTCGCGTTGCCGACGCATCCCCCGGTCTGCTAGCGTCGGAGATTGGGAGTTTCCCGTTCGGAGGCGAGGTTGCGCGACGGCGATTGGAGCGAGCAGCGGCGCGATCGGCGGCGGTTGGGCGTCGTCGCCTGGGCGCTCTTGGGTCTGCTGGCGGCGCTCGTCATGAGCGGTTGCGAGGGCTGCGAGACGCGGCGCCTTCGCCGTCTGGGGTCCACCTGCGGTCAGAACAACGAATGCGCCGGCGGCGTCTGCTATCGCGGCCGGTGCACGAGCTCGTGCGTCACGTCTCTCGACTGTGGCGGCGGTATCTGCATCGAGTCGATTTGCCAGCAGGCGGACGACGACTACGACGGCGACGGCCTGAGCAATGGCGTCGAGCTCCAACTCGGCACGAACCCGGCCGCGACCGACACGGACAACGACGGCCTCGACGACCGCACCGAAGTCGGCAAGACCAGCGCCCCCAAGGACAGCAACGGCGACGGCATCATCGACGCCAAGCAGTCCAATACCGCCGACGGCGACGGCGACTGCATGGTCGACGCGTTCGACGTCGCCCCGGGCGACCCGACCAAGACCAACCTCCCCGCCGCCGACAAGCTCTGCTTCACCGGCGTGTGCGGCGATCACCTCTCGCAGGTAGAGGTCTTGTGCCGCAAGTCGGCGCCGACCTACGAGGGCGTGGTGCTGGGCTGCGTCGGCTGCGGCTGCGCGCTCGACACCAGCGTCGAGCCCGCGTTCCAGGCGGTCGAAGTCCGCTGCGACGGCTTGGACAACGACTGCGACGGCCTGACCGACGAGGACCTGCGCTTCTCCGGCAAGGCGCTCGGCGAAAGTTGCGTCGGCATCTACGGGATCTGCGCCGCCCCCGGACCGGACGGCCTCGTCCCCACCGGCGTCGTCGAGTGTGGCACCGATTTCGAGCCGACCTGTTCGGTGCACGGCAACGGCAGCGCCTCGGTCGGCGTCGACGAGCGCTGCAATGGACAGGACGACGACTGCGACAGCGGCACGGACGAGGACTTCACGTGGAAAGACGGCGACGTCGAGCGGACCGTCGGCAGCGCCTGCGCTTGCGGCCTGGCGCCCCACACCTGCCCGGACGGTAGCGCTGCCGCGGTCGACGGGGTCGCGTGCACCAGCGACGGAGACGACGCCTCGTGCGCGCTGCAGCCGTTCGCGTCGGCGTTCGAGGCTGTCTCGCCGGCGTCCCCCGCTCCCCGCTTGACTTGGAGCGCTGCCATTCCTCTGGGCTGGGGTCGGCTGGTCGTGGTCGGCGGCGCGGAGCCGGGAGCGACCGCGCTGCAGGCCCGCGCCGAGCGCTGGGAACTTCCCCTGGACGTGACCGCCACCGCCGCGACCTGGCAGCGGTTCGAGGCGCAAGCGACCGGCGCGCGAGACGGCGGCGCCCTGGTCGTCGACGCCACCGCCGACCGGCTGCTCTTGGTCGGCGGCAAGGGAAGCTCGGCGGACGCCTCGGCACGCGTCTGGGCGCTGGGCGCCGACGGCACGTGGACGGACCTCGACCAGGTCGTCGGCAAGGGGCGCGTGCTGCCACTGCCGACCGGCGTCGAGGGGCAGCGGACGCGTGCCCACATCGTCGGGGAGGGCGAGGCCCGCAAGCTGGTCGTCTTCGTCGAGGGCCGAAAGCCGCTCTGGGCGCCGCTCGGCAGCGACAGCCCGGCATGGGTGCCGGTGACGTTGCCGCCGAGCTCGTCGACGGTCGCGGGCTTGGACGGCGACGTGCTGTGCGTCAGCGGCACGGTGGCGAGCACCGACGCCGCAGGAGACGTGGCGCTCGTCCTGGTCGCGGCCACCGACACCCAGCAGGCCGGGCTCTATCGCGTCGTCGACGGCGGCGACAAGCCGGTAGCTACCGCGCTGAGTTCCGCGACGCCGCCTCCGTCGCGCCTCGGCCTGGCCTGCGCGCTGGACGCAGCGGGTGACCTGCACCTCGTCGGCGGGCACACGCCGAGTACGAGCTCGGTGACGACCCACGATCGCGCCGACCTCGGCGGCGCACCGGCGAGCGCGACATCGGTGACCTGGTCGACCGACGCGGCGCTGCCCGCGCCGCGTTCGGACGCCACGCTGCTGCGCCACGGGAACGCCCTGATCGCGGTGGGTGGCTACGACCGCACGCAGGAAGCGGGGCTGCCGCTGCGCGCGGGCCGCACCGGCGTGTTGCGCCTGGTCGCGGGCGCGACGTCCTGGGACGCAGCCAGCTCCCCCCGACCACGCGCTCGCATCGGTGCCGCCGTCGGCCGATGGGCCGGCCATGGCGTCTGCATGGTCGGCGGCCTCACCTTCGATCTTCCCGCGGTGGGCAGCTCCATGGCGCGCGTCGTACCGGTCCGCGACGCGTGGTGCTGGAGCGAAGCCAGCGGCTGGACACTGCAGGCCGAGTCGTTGCCCGCGTGGGCCTTCGGCATCGGCGGCATCGACCACGTGACCGGCACGGCGGTCCTCGCCGGGGGCATCGACCTGAGCGCCGGGCACGTCCCCTCGGTACAGAAGATCTGGGCCGGGTCGCTGGCCTTCGGCGCAGACGTACCGACCGGCGACCGCCCGACCGCCAGCGCCAAGGTCTGGAAGGTCGACCTGTCCACGGGGGCGGCGACGCAGCACCCCGTCGACGGCCCAGAGCTCGCCCTTTCTTCCGTCGCCTACGACGCCTACGGCCGCCGGCTGATCGCCGTCGGCGGCATCGACGACACCAAGCCGCACGACGCCTTCTGGACCCTTTCGCTCGAGACGATGCAGTGGAAGGACCACAGCGGCGGCTACATCACGAACCAACCGCGGCCACTTCCCAGTTACGGCACACTCGTGGCCTACGCGCCTGCGACCGACACGCTGACGATCATCGGCGGCGTGGTCTATGCCGGCAGCGCGGACAAGCCGTTCGTCAGCTATCAGGTCGTCGAGAACACCTCGGAGGTCGACCCCTGCTCCGGCAACGCGCAGACGGTGATCTGGGCGGTGCCGACCCATTCGGCGCCGAGTTTCGCAGCCGTCGGCGCCCAGACCTACGCCGATCCGACGGCCCAGCCCCCGACCACGCCCCTGCTGCGTCTGAGCTATGGCCGCCCGTCGTTCGTGCCGCTGATCTTCGACCCGATCGGTCAGCGAGCGGTGGCGGCGATTCAGACCGTCGGTCCATTCGCGGCGAAGGACGCAGCGGGCCAGGCCTGCCCTGGCCTCGAGGACAACAGCCCCCTGCTGACCCCCATCACGCTCTCGGTCGGATTGGGACGTTGCGAGAAGAAAGTCGTGTCGTTCCTCGATGCGGACACCGAGAGGACCTACCCGGCCTCGATGGTGATGGCGCGCGCGGTCTACGACGACGCCACCCGCACCTCACTCGTCTTCGGAGGCGTCCGCCACGACGGTACGCTCGACGGCGCGCTGCGGCGGCTACGGCAGAGTTGCGTCGGGGCGCCGCCATGAACGAGCGCCGAGTCCGCGTCCGTGCCATGCCCGAGGCCGAGGCCGTGCGTTGGGCGCTGCGATTGCGCCGACTCGCCCACGACGCGAACAACGCCCTCGTGCCGGTCTACGCGCACCTCGAGCTTGCAGCGCTCGGCCAGAGCAGCCCGGCGCTCGACCAGGCCCGTCGTCACCTCGAACGGTTGCGCCAGATGGCCAAGACGCTGTCGCACGCCGCGCCCCGCCCGTCCGGCAGTGACGACGGCGGAACGAGTTGCCACCAGCAGCTCGCTGGCGAAGCGATGGCCGCCGGTGTCGCGTTGCGTTGGCGGGCCAGCGCGGCGGAGCTCGCACAGCTCGGACTCGCCGCGGACGTCCGCGACCAGTTCCTGCGCGTCGCCGTCCGCAACGCCCTCGAAGCGCACGAAGCCGCGGGCCCGCGCACCGACGGAGGGTTCCGCTGGGTCGAGGTCGCGGTGGACACGGACACGGACGAAATCACCCTGCGGGTCCACGACAATGGCCCGGGATGCGACGACCTCACCGCGGCGGCAGAGGGTGCCAGCGCCCGAGCGGGCCTCGGTCATCTCGGCGTCGGCCTGTCGATGGCAGCCCGTGCGGCGGAACAAGCCGGCGGCGCATTGTGGATCGCCACGCCTGGCGAGGGTTTCGTCTGCGAACTCGCGATGCCGAGAGGCGTTGCAGGCGCTTGACCGTGCGTCATGGCGCTCCCCATACTTCCGACATCCCGTCGCGGCCCTTTCGCCGCGGCCAGCCGAGGCAGAACATGCTCCGCAAGGCCCTGAACATCGTCACCTGCTTCGCCGTGCTCACCACCGCGGGCTGCATCGACGAGCAATACGAAACGCTCCCGAGCTACGCGAACGCGGCTTGGAAGCGCTCGGTCACCATCGACGCCTCGCGCTGCCAGCTCAAGGACGGCACGTTCAAGGCCTGCGCCGCGACCGACCCCGTCGAGATGCTGCGCGTGCGGCACATGAGTGGCGTCATCGGCGCACCGCTCGTCGCCGTCGAGAACGACCCGGATACGAAGCTGCAGCAGACCTACCGCGCTCTGACTGCCCTGTGGGCACGCGTGCCGGTCGGATACGGCTGCGAGGCCGCGATGCAGGGGGTCTTCCCGGACGCGAGCAAGGACGTCGCCGACATCAAGAACTACCAGCTCTCGCGGCTCTCGGAGATCATCGGCGCCGCGCGGTCGGCGCGCGCAGTCCCGATCTGGACCGCAGCCTATGGTCTCGGTAAGGGCGACGGCGCCTGCAACTACGGCGAGTTCGGCCTCCTCGACGGCAACGGGAAGCCCGTCGCCGAGCTCGCCGGCACCGCGATCGGCAACACCGATGCGGAGATCGCCAACTGGGCCAAGGCGGTGCGGAAGATCATCGAGTACTACGACCTCGAGCTCCCGAAGGAGAAGGACGGCGACTCCGCGTGCAACCCGCCTGCCGGCACGGAGAAGCCGTGGTTCTGCAGCGCGAGCCTGTACAACATCGAGTTCGGCCGCGATCCGAACGGCGCCGGCGGCTACAGCGACGCCACCAAGGTGAACTGGCTCAAGGCCTACAAGGCGTTCGCGACCGAGATTCGGGCCCGCTTCCCGTGGCCGGCCAATACGATCAACCTGCTCGGCCCGTCGGTCGTCATCCGTGGCAAGGCCGATATCGCCACCACCACCGGCAGCAACCGCAACTGGATCTACGACTTCATCGACTACGTCGTGGCCGAGAAGCTGCCGCTCTCGTTCCTGACCTTCGAGTTGGTGGCCGCGACGCCCGTCGAAGCTGCGGACATCGCCAAGTCGGTGAAGAAATACGCCGACGAGAAGGGCCTCAAGGACGAGGACGGCAACCCGATTCGCTTGTTCGTGATGGACCTGCGCGTCAACGACGACAAGCTCCCCAAGCCGCTGAAAGAAGATGTTGCCCGACGCTCCGCCTATCTCGGAGCCTTCTACGCGGCCACCAAGGCGCTGTGGCAGGGCACGGTCTTCGGCGCCACCATCGGCCGCTCGATGCGTAGCCTCAGCACCGACCCGACCGCCGCCTCCGCGGCAGAGGTGGCGACCAAAGCGCTGGACAGCGAGCTCATGTGGTACAACAACGACGCGGTCGACAAGGGGTCGCTCAAGCCCGCGGCATGGCACTCCTTCTGGTTCTACGACGGCTTCCTCGGCGGTGGTGGCGGGTCGCTGGACACCTGCGGTGCGGGCCCGGCCTGCAGCGCGGACGCCGACTGCGCCGACAACAGCAGCTGCACGACCGACACCTGCGACTCGGGCGTCTGCAAGAACACCCCGGCTGCCTCTTGTGCAGAGAAAGAAGGCTGCAAGGGGGCCGAGAACTGCAACGACGGCAACGGATGCACCATTGACGCCTGCGACTCGGGCACCTGCACGCATACGTTCGTCCAGGAAGTCGCCGGCAACGCTCGCCGCAAGTCGCTCATCCTCGTCGGCCAGGGTCCAGACGCTATCGGCGTAAGCGGCACCCAGAGCAGCGAGCCGGTCGACGGTCTCATCACCATTGCGACCCGAGAGCGCTGCGTATCTTCGGACGCCGAGACGCTGGGCCAGCCGGTCGATTGCGTCACGGGCCCCGACGCCGAGCGCTTCCCCGCGGTCGCCAAGGGCCGCCAAAACGTCGTGCGCGTCTTTGTCGCCGATCTGAATTGGGACTTCTCCGAGCGCGAGACGCTCCGTCACGACCTCCGCGTGCAGATTGACGGTCTCCCTGCCGACACCAAGACGGTCGGCTACCGCTGGGCCACGATCGACGGTGACGACGTGACATGGTCGTCGCACAACTTCCCGGATCAGGGCGTGCTCGACGTCGAAGACGGTGCCTTCTACGTCCACCACACCATCGCAGTGCCGTCGATGCACTACTTCGAGTTCCTGTTCTAGCCCCGCCCCGCACGGCCCCGACGCTGCGCTCAGGGGCCGAGAACGCCTAGGTGCGTGACGTGATGGCGTAGAGCGCCACGGCCGCGGCCACAGCCGCGTTGAGGCTCTCCGTGGGCCCCTGCATCGGGATGGCCGCGCGTGGCACCGACGCATCGAGCCCTGCCAAGCCGGTACCCTCCCGGCCAATCACCAAGCCGACGGCATTCGGAACAGCGACTTGGCCAATCGGCTCGCCGTGGGCGTCCAAGCCGACGAGCGGAACCTCGACCTCAGCGAGTGCCTCGAGCGCCGGCCCACGTCGCAGCGCCACCCGAAAGGCCGACGGTCCGGCGGCGCGCAGCGCCTTCGGTTGATAGGGCGAGGCAGCGCCATCGAGGAGCACCACCTCGGAGGCTCCAAAGGCTTCCGCCGAGCGGATGGCGGCACCCACGTTGTCCGGATTCTGCATGGCCAACAAGAGCGCCACCCCTCGTGTCTCGTTTGGCTGCCACTCGGGCAACTCGGGAATCGCGAGCCAAGCGATGGGTCCCCCCGTTCGCTCTTGGTCGATGGCAGAGAAGAGTTCGCCGCCGAGCACGAACGCCTGCACCGACTCGGGCAAGGCCGGAATCGGCGCGCCCTCCCGACTCAGAACGCCGAGCACCCGCTCCGCGGAGCTCTCCACGACCTCGGTGACGAAGCGCTCACCCGCGAGCAGGGTCTCGCCGTGCTTGCGGCTCCCGCGGCCGGTCAGAAGCTGCTTCCAGCGCTTGTAGGTCGCGTTGCCCTCACTCTCGATGCGCCTTGCCCCTGCCGGCACCACGAGGCCGCGCCCGGCCGTCGCATCCAGCGGCCATTCGCCATCCTCTCGGCGGAAGACCAGGAGACGCCTCGCGTCCTGGGACCGCGGCAGCGCGTAGCGCACGTCATCGGCGAGCGCAAAAGGCAGCCCCATCTGAGCGACGGCGGCGACCTCATCATCGCAGTCCGGCCCCTTCATCAACGCGACGGTGCCTCCCACCGCGACCGACCGCGCCATCCGATCGAGCAAGTCCTCGCTGCGCGCAACCGCCCGCACGACGCCATGATCGACCTCGATTCGATCGAGCGGATTCAGCTTGCGCGACACGACCTCGACGTTCTCGAGCCCCAATTCTCGGGCCGCATCGGCAAGGAAGGCGGTACGCTTGCGACGCCCTTCGACCAAGACGAACTGCACCTCAGGGAGTGCGATGGCAAGAGGCATGCCGGGAAATCCGCCGCCACTGCCGAGATCCATGATACGCCCGCTCGGCTTCCAATAGCGGAGCGGCAGCAAAGAATCGATGTAGTGCTTCTCGAGCATCGCGCCGAAGGAACGCAAACGCGTGAGATTGAGCTCGGCGTCTGCGCGTCGCAGCAGGAGATGGAAGCGCCACAGCAGCTCGCCGGTGCGTTCGGGATGCGGAAGCCCCAATGACCGAGCCATGGCGATCAATTCGCCGGCTCCAGGTCCGTGCTCACGCGTCATCTCGGCCTCCAGCCCGCGGCGGTCGCAATCAGGTGCCGCGGGGTCGAAACCCTATCGCCTCGAGCAAAAATGCGACAGCCCGCGCCTCCGAAGAGGCGCGGGCTGCGCAAAGGAGTCCCGGCGACGTTCTACTCTCCCACGCGGTCTCCCACGCAGTACCATCGACGCTGGAGG
>JBEARB010000007.1:0-23247 GCA_041163625.1 Pseudomonadota bacterium
CCGGGCCCAACTTGTCGACGATCGCGGCGTAGCGCGCCGTGCGCAGACCGAGCGTCTGGAAGATGCTCGAGACCGCGTGGTGCAGGTGCAGCGCGACGAGGATGTTGGCGACCACGTACAGGCCGACGACGATCGGATTGCGGAAGCCGAGCACGAACATCGAGTAGACGTCGTGCATCCCGTTGTCGAGGTGGCGCGCGAAGTGCTCTGGGCTCGTCAGCCCCAGCGTGAAGTGCGCGAGGTGGTAGAGCACGAAGAAGAGGATCGCGAAGCCCGACACGCGCATGTACGCGGACGAGAACGAGGCGACCTGGAACTTCTTCTCGCGGTAGCCGACCGGCCGGGCGGCGCCGTTGATGCCGGTCAGCTTGATCGCCGCCCAGACGTGCGCCGCGAAGGTGGCGAGCAGGCCGAGACGCACCACCCACAGCACGCCGCCGGTGCCCTTGAGCATCGCAGCGTACTTGTTGATGGGGTGAATCCCGTCAGCCGGCATCGGCAGGTAGATCTGCAGGTTGCCGGCCATGTGGCCGACGACGAAGCCGACCCAGAGCAGACCCGTCACCGCCATCAACGCCTTCAGGCCGATGGTGGTTCCGAGCAGCGCGCCGAGGACGCCCGGCCGGGCGTTGGCAGTGGCACTCGCCATCTTTCTCCCTCCTCCTGAGCGCTCACGCGCCCCGCTTGGCTAGCCGAGCAGGTCGGCGACGATCGTGCGCTCTTCGATGAGCTCGGCGACCGTGGCGTCGATCTTCGCACGGCCGAAGTCCGAGATCGGCAGGCCCTGCACGATGCTGTAGCCGCCCTTGCCGTCGCTGACGACGGGGAAGCTGCTGATCAGGCCCTCGGGCACGCCGTAGGAGCCGTCGGACACGACCGCGGCCGAGAACCACGAGCCGGCCGGCGTCGCAGCCTCGAACGACATGATGTGGTCGATGGCGGCGCTGGCGGCGCTGGCGGCCGAGCTCTTGCCGCGCGCCTTGATGATGGCAGCGCCGCGCTGCTGCACGGTCTTGATGAACTCGCCCCGCAGCCACTCGTGGTCGGTGATGACCTCGGTCGCCGGACGACCGTTGATCCGGGCGTTCTCGAAGTCCGGGTACTGCGTCGCGCTGTGGTTTCCCCAGATCGTCACGTGGCTGACCTCGGCGTTGGTCACCCCGGCCTTCTGCGCGAGCTGCGCGACGGCGCGGTTCTGGTCCAGGCGCGTCATGGCGGTGAACCGCTCGTTCGGCACGCCCGAACAGTTGGATGCAGCAATGAGCGCATTGGTGTTGCAGGGGTTGCCGACGACGAGGACGCGCACGTCCGACGCGGCGCGCTCGAACGCCTTGCCCTGCCCGGTGAAGATCGGGCCGTTGTCGCGGATCAGATCCTTGCGCTCCATGCCCGGACCGCGCGGCTTGGCGCCGACGAGCACGCCCCAGCTGACGCCGTCGAACGCGACGTTGGCGTCACCGGTGCAGGTGATGTCGACCAGGGTCGGGAAGCCGCAGTCCGCGAGCTCCATCGCGACACCCTCGAGGGCGCGCTGCACCTCGGGGATGTCGACGTCGAGCAGCTTCAGGTGGACCGGACGGTCGCCGAAGGTCTCGCCCGACGCGAGGCGGAACAGGAGGTTGTAGCAGATCTGACCGGCGGCGCCGGTGACGGCGACGGAGATGGGATTCTGGTGGCTCATGGCAGGCTCGCTCCTCGTTGGACCCGGGCACCGTCGCTGTGCGTAAGGGCCACGCGGCGGCGCGAACGCGCGCGACTGAACACCCTGGGCCCCGGGGTGTCAAGCCGAGGGGTCGGGCTCGCAGGCGGCGGCAGGGTCATGCGCGGCTCGGCGCGCCGCCATCGCGTCGGCGCGGGCACCGGCGTCGAGCAGGGCGTCGGCCTGCGCCTCGGCGCGCGGCGAGCGCTCCTGACCGCGCAACCAGACTCGGTGACCCACGAAATCGATTTCCTCCCACTCCGGGCCGGTGAAGGGTTCGCGGAGCGCCCCTTTCACGTAGCCGTCGAAGAGGTGGCCGAGCAGGTCGTAGAGGAGTTCCTTGAGATCGTCGTCGCGGAGATTGCCGCTGCGCCGCGCCACGCGCGCGTCGACGGCGTAGGCGAACCCGGCGTCGGGCGTCTGCAGGACCCAGCGCACCCCGACCCAGCTGGCGTCGACGTCTCCGGAGACCTCGAAGGCCTCGCCGCGCTTCAGGCGGCCGAGAAAGAGCTTGTCGAGCATCCGCGCGACGCGGCGCGCCTCGAACTCGGAGATCAGCGCTGTGGCGGGCATCGCGATCCTCGCTTCAGAAATCGAACCACAGGTCGATATACGGCATGACGGGCCAGTTCTGCGCCCGCGTGACGCCGGAGTTGTCCGGCAAGGTGTGGATCAGGTGATTGCCGAGCGAGACCCCGCCCACCAACTGGAACTGCTCCCACGCGCGGACGAGCGCCCCGGTCAGCACGGGTTGGTCGATGCCGTCGGCAAAGGAATAGCGAACGTAGCCGTTGAGCAGCAGCAGGTGTCGTCGCCCGATCAGCCAGGTCGCGTTCAGGTGGGCGGAGACGCCGGGATCTTGCTGCGTGGTGGCGCTGCCGGGCTCGACGCGGTCGATCCGCCCTGCCCAGCCGGTGCCGGCCGTGATGGAGATGCGGTCCATTAAATAGACGGTGGCGTGGAAGCCGAACTCGATCGCCCCCGCCACGGTGCTGGTCTCGGCGGGGAGGAAGCCCTGCTCGAAGCCGCCGTACAGACCGAGGACCCAGCGCTCGCCTTGAACCAAGCGGTAGCGCGCGTCGAGGTTGGGCAACAGGAGGAGATCGAAGATCGGGTGACTGGCGACCGTGAGCGCGTCGGTGACGCCGTAGGTGATGGGGGCGAAGATTCCCATCTGCAGCTGGCCCTTTTCCAACGTCTCCGCCGTGCCTCGCACGATCTGCTGGACGCGATCCCATGCTGCGGCCGGCCGCGGCGCCATCGCGACCAGGCCGCACGCGAGACACAGCCCGAGGAGCCGGGCGCGCGCACGAGGCATCCGGGCGCCGGCTCGAGGCGGCGCGACGGGCGGCATGGGCGACGGGGGCGGCGTGGGCAAGGCGGCTCCGCTGCCGGTGGACGCCGGCGAGCGCGCCTCACCATCCGGGCGCGCCGGCCGAGGGTAGTCGATTGGAGAGCGACCTCAAGCCAATGCGAAGATTCCGTCGGATCGTGCTTGACACCACCGCACCACGTCGCTAAACACCGCGCCCCGCCCACGCCTTTTCGGCGCCGGGCGAGCCTCCTCGAGCCCTGCGCGGGCAGAGGTTGCACCGGTCCCGGAAAGGGACACCGGACGATTGACAACCCGGGCGATAGCTCCTAGATAGCTGGCTCCTCGAGGGCCGGGTGGTCATCCACCTGCGCCATCCGGGATACGGCGGCACGCACAGCTCCCCCGGGAGCCACAGGCGCGTAGCTCAGTTGGTTAGAGCGCCACGTTGACATCGTGGAGGTCAGCGGTTCAAATCCGCTCGCGCCTACCAAGCCGCCACCCGATTCCGCCGCGCCCTCGTGGTGCAGCGGACCGAGAAGCCGGTCCGTCGCCCGCGTCGGCCCGGCCTGATGAAGACGCGACGATCGCCGCCCCAACGAGGGGGACTGCGGTCGGCGCGTCCTTGTCTTTCTCGCGCCGCGTCGATGCGGCACGACTGAGGTCTACGTACGACATGGGCTTCCGACGATCGCGCCTGGACGAGCGCGCCGAGCAGGATCGCGCTCGCGAACCACGCGTGAACCATCGAATCCGCGTCCCCGAAGTTCGACTCATCGGTATCGATGGTGAGCAGCTGGGGATCGTGCAGACGGACCAAGCCATGCGCATGGCGCAGGCCGAGGGTGTGGACCTCGTCGAGGTCGCCGCCAACGCGCGTCCGCCGGTCTGCCGTCTGATGGACTACGGCAAGTTCAAGTACATGCAGAAGAAGCGCCAGCAGGAGGCGAAGCGGAGTTCGACGCATATCGAGGTCAAAGAGGTCAAGTTCCGGCCCAAGACCGAGAAGCACGACTTCGAGACCAAGATGGCGCACGCGCGCAAGTTCCTCGAGGCGGGCAACCGGCTCAAGGTGACCATCATGTTCCGCGGACGCGAGATGGCCTTCGCCGAGGCCCAGCGTGGACGCCTCGAGGAGATCGCCCGGCTGTTGGCCGACATCGCCGTGCTCGACGTGCCCCCCAAGATGGAGGGCCGCACGATGAGCATGATGGTGAACCCGAAACGCGGCGTGCGCGCCGCAGACAAGCCGGCGACGGAAGACGTCGACGACGAAGAATGAGCCTGCCCGAAGGGGCGGCCCGCGAGGGAGAGCAGAGATGCCGAAGATGAAGACCCGTCGGTGCGCTGCGAAGCGCTTCAAGGTCCGCTCGAGCGGTACCGTCAAGTGCAAGCACGCCAAGCGCCGCCACCTGCTCGAGCACAAGACGCGCAAGATGAAGCGCAGCCTGCGTGGCTCGGACAGCGTCGATCCGCGTGACGTGCACCGCGTCTACGGCCAGCTCCCCTACGCGTAACGAGATGCGAGGCGCGAACGCGCGCCCGAGGTGAGGATACCATGCGAGTGAAGAAGGGCTTCAAGGGCCGCCGTCGTCACAAGAAGTTCCTGAAGATGGCGAAGGGCATGCGCGGCGCGCGTAGCAAGCTGTACCGGACCGCCCGTGAGCAGGTCCAGCGCGGCCTCAAGATCGCCTTCAAGGAGCGTCGTCGGAAGAAGCGCCTGTTCCGCGCCCTGTGGATCGTGCGCATCAACGCCGCGGCGCGTGCCATGGGCACGAAGTACTCCGAGGTCGTGAACGCGCTCGGCAAGGCCGGCATCACGCTCGACCGCAAGGTGCTCGCCGAGATGGCCGTCAAGGACCTCGAGGGCTTCCGCGCCGTGGTCGACGCCGCTCGCGCCGCGGCCTAGTCCGCGAACCCGACTGGCACAACACGAATCGCGCCGGGTGAGAGCCCGCCGCAGCCCTCAGGGAGGCAGAGATGACCAAGGCCGATATCGTCGAGTCCGTCTACGAGCGACTCGGTGGCTACAGCAAGCGTGAGGCGGCGGAGATCGTCGAGCTCGTCTTCGAGATTCTCAAGGAGACCCTCGAGTCCGGCGAGAAGGTGAAGATCTCGGGCTTCGGCAACTTCGTCGTGCGCGAGAAGAAGGCCCGCATGGGTCGCAATCCGCAGACCGACGCGCCGATCGAGATCACGGCCCGCAAGGTCCTGACCTTCAAGCCCTCGCAGGTGCTCAAGGCCCAGCTCAACAACGACTGAGCCGAGCCCGGGAACGGTCGCTCTGCCGACCCGCCCGAACCTCGTACCGACGCCCCGCCGCGGCTCTGCCCGGCGGGGCGTCGGCATTTTTGCGCCCCCGTTGCCCGGAACGGATCGGTCGGCTAGCTTCACGTTCCGGAGTGCAACCATGGATCTTCCGAACAAGAGTCTGTTCCGCATCGGCGAGGTGGCGAATCTGCTCGGGGTGGAGACGCACGTCGTGCGCTTTTGGCAGCAGCAGTTCCCCCACGTCCGCCCGACGCGGAGCTCGAGCGGCCGCTTCCTCTACAGCCGCAGCCAGGTCGAGCAGCTCGAGCGGATCCGTCGCTTGCTGCACGAAGAGCGGATGACGATCGAAGGCGCCCGCAAGGCGATTCGGAGCGGCAAGGCCAAGGTCCTGCTGACGGCCGACGCCGCCGAGGCCGCCGCCGTGGTCGCGACGATCGCCGAGCAGAACGAGCAGGCCGCCGCGCAAGCAGCTTCCGCGCCCGCCGCTGCCGCGGCACCCAAGCCGATCGATACGAGCGCGCTGCGCGCGGCGAGCCGTGCAATCCGGCGCGAGCTCGAGGCGCTGCGCGAACACCTCGAAGAAGGCTTCTGATTGGGCGTCGTCCCCCTGTGCAGCCCCGGTGCCCTGTGCTATGGGGCGCGCCATGGAGAAGACGCACCTGCGCCCACAATCCGAACTGCCCCTGCCCGAGCTACCGCCGGAGGTCTTCGTCGAGGACGAGGTCACCGCGGCCCGCGCGCAGGAGGTCTGCGCCCACCTGCTGATCCATCGATGGCTGCCCAAGCGCAGCTATCGCGATCTGCTCATCGACGATGGCCTGCGGACCAGCGTGGAGCGTCGGCTCGCCGGGGTCGGCCTCGCACTGGTCGATTCGTATACCTCGAACTATTTCGCGGTGCGCCTGCTGCCGAGCGTCGAAGCCGACGTTCGCTTCGATTGGGCGACCAACGCGCGCCTGCAGCGCGGCGCCGTGGCGTTGCTGGTCATCCTGTGGACGCGCTTGGTGCTGCCGCGCCGCGTCGCGTCGGACGAAGCCCGCAAGCGCCGCCTCGAAGCCGGTGAGGCCGGCACCGAGGTCAAGGCGACCCGTGAGAAGCTGCCGACGCCGACGGTCGCGCGCTCGGCGCTCTTCGCCGAGTTCGGGCACCGCTTCGGCAAGACCGCCTTCGCTCGCTACCTCGGCCAGCTCAAGGCCGCCGGGTTCGTGCTCGAGAACCGCGCCGGCGACCTGCGTGAAGGGCCCCTGCTCGACAACCTGGTCGACGGCGTGACGATGGCGCGCAAGCTGCGCGATTCGGTGCTCTGGGACCTGCTCGCGCAGGGTGGCCACGACGAGCCCGTCGACGGCGACCTGCCCGGGATGGTCGAAGAAGCCGTGCAGGAAGCCGCCGCGGAAGCGCCGGCGGAGCCGGCCCGCAAGGCGAAGAGCCGCGGCACGAGCAGCAAGAAGCCGGCGCCGAAGCGCCCGGAGCCCGCCGCCGCGGCACCGGCCGCGCGCGACGACGTGGACGAGAGCGATGAGGCGATCGCGGAAGCGGCCGCCGCCGACGGGACCAGCGCCGACGACGACGAGTTCGGCGACTGGGGTGACGACTAGGGGCGCGATGTTCACCTTCAAGGCGATCGAGCTGCTGAACTGGGATTGGTGGCAGCACGTGCGGCTGCCGCTCGACGAGGACGTGGTCCTGGTCGCGGGGCCCAACGGCTCGGGCAAGACCACCTTCCTCGACGCGATCCGCGTGCTGCTCAACGCGACGCGGCTCTCCACCTCGCGCAAGCTGCCGCAATACCTGCGCGAAGACACCGGTGTCGCCGTGGTCAAGGCGGTGGTCGACAATCGGCTGCGGCGGGGCGCGGGTCGGCGACCGTTCGCGCACCTCGGCGTCTTCGAGGACGAGGCGACGCTGGCCGTCGTCATCGAGCGTCAGCGCGGCACCTGGGAGCGGCGCTACCTGATCGTCTCGGGAGACGCACCGATCGAGTCCCTCAACGGTGCGAGCGGCTCGCTCAAGCCGATGGAGTTCTCCCGCGAGCTCGAGACCGCGGGCGTGCCCCGGACGTTGTTGCGCATCCTCGCGCTCGAACAGGGCGAGACGCACAAGCTCAGTGAGCGCAGTCCGGAGCAGTTGCTCGAATACGTGCTCGAGATGCAGGGCGACAAGGCCGCGCTCGAACGCTACGACGAGGCGCGCTCGAGCTTCCTGGGCAGCGGCCGGGAGCTGCAGGATTTCGAACAGAAGCTCGCCAACGTGCGCAGCCACGTCGATATGCTGCGCAAGGACGCCGAGGCCTACGAACGCTACCGCGAGCTGCTCGAGACCGAGCGCGTGGTGCGGGAAGAGAAGCTGCCTGCGGCGCGCTACAAGGCGCTGCGCGACCAGCTCGGCGCGGCCGAGGAGGACGTCGTGCGCGTCCGACGCGCCGCCGCCGAAGCCGACGGCGTGCTGGGTAGCTTCCACCGCGAGAGTTCGGAGCTGAAGGAAGCCAGCGCGGAGATTCGAGCCCGCATCGATCGCAGCAAGACGACCTACCAGCAACTGATCGCCGCCAAGGAGAAGCTCGACCTCGAGGTGCGCGACCTGCGCCGCTGGGCCGCCGAGTACGAGGAATCCGGCGCCGCCCAGGGCGACGTCGACGAGGAGGCGCTGCGCCGCGAGAAGCAGAACCTGCTCGAGACCGAAGCCAGCGTGCGCGCGGAGCTACAGGGGCTGATCGCCGAGATCGGCAAGCTGCGCAGCGAGCGCGAGGGGCTGGATCGAGGCGGCAGCCGTCGTCCGCCGCCCGATTGGGTGGAGCGGATGCTGCGCGAGCTGCGCACCAACAACATCGAGTGCTCGCTCGTCGCCGACATGATCGAGATTCAGGACGAGCATTGGCACGTCGCGGTCGAGTCCGTGCTCGGCCGCGAGCGGTTCACGATCCTGGTCGACGCCAAGGACACCGCCGCAGCGCGCAAAATGGCGCAGCGCCAGCGCTACCGCTGCTACGTCTCGGAGTACGGACGCGGAGCTCGGGTGCGGTCGCGGCCACGGTCGGCGCTCTCGGTGGTTGCGCTCTCCGATGACCGCGTGCCCGACTCGGTGCTGCGGATGCTCGACGCGGTCACGCTCGTCGAGAGCGTCGACGAAGGCCTCGCGCTCGGTCGCGGCGAGACCAGCATCACCCCCGACGGCTACCGCCAGGACAGCCGCGGCGGCATCTTCGTCGGCCAGAGTGAGCTCTACTGCGGCGCCGGCGCCGGCAGCCACCGCAAGGGGCGCATCGACGAGCAGCTCGCCGAGCTGCGCGGGCGCCGCGACGGTCTGCAATACAGCCTGGAGCCCTCGACCCGCCGGATTGCGGCGATCGACGAGTCACTGGCAGCGGCCCGCGCGCGGGCACGCCTGGCCGAGCGCGTCGGCGACCCGGAGACGCTCGCCGAGCGCGTCGCCACCTTGGACGCCGAGCGCCGGCAGGCGTCCGAGCGCCTGATGGCGTTGCTGCAGGAGACCGACGAAGCCAACCGCGAGTTGGTGGAGAAGGAGCGGCGGCTCTCGCTGCTCGAGTATCGACACCGCGAGGCCCTGCTCGAGCGTGACCGCGCCCGGGCCACGATGACCGGGGCCGAGGCGCGGCGCGACCGCGTGGCGGCCGACGTCGTGGACGCCAAGGAGCGCGTGCCGCAGGCGCTCGCCAACGACGCCGCGCTGGAGTTGCTCGAGCCCGAGATGGTCCTGGTCGAGCGGCAGCGCTCGCTGCGCCAGCGGATGGACGCCTGGACCGGGCCGCGCGACGAGCGCGCGGTGGCGCTCTGGCAGAAGGCGCACGGCGAGTTGGTCGAGGCCGAGCGCAGCCTGAACCAGCGGCGACGGGAGCTCGACGCCGCGACCGAAGAGTTGGCGCTGGCCCGCCGCGCCTACGTGCGCGTCGTGGAAGAGACGATCCGCCGCTACCGCCGCAACGTGCTGCGCCTGGGCGAGCTGTGTCGGGTCGAGCTCAAGGTCGGCGTGCCGGGCGCCGAGGCGCTGCGCGAGGACGCCGAAGGGCTGGTGGGCCGCGTCGGTCTCGAGGTGCGCGTCGGCTTCGACGGCAAGCGGCTGGTGCCCGTACACGACCCGGAGCTCTCGGGCGGCCAGAAGGTGGTGTCGAGCCTCATCCTGCTGATGGCGCTGACGATGAGCGAGGAAGGCGAGACAGCGGGCTTCTTCATCCTCGACGAGCCCTTCGCGCACCTCTCGGTCGAGCGCATCGACGAGGTCGCGCGCTTCCTGCGGGTGACGCGGGCGCAGTTCCTGATCACCACGCCGACCACCCACAACCTGCTGGTCTACAACCCGGCCGGCCTCACGCTGAACCTGCGCAAGAAGCCGGCCGCCAAGCGCTTCGCACCGGTCCCGACGTACCTGCGCCGCGACCAAGCGACGGCCTGACGACGCCCCGGGATTGGGTGGGGTGCGTGCGCCCCCCCACGGGGTTCGGTCGTCCGGTCGATCGCTTCCCTGCCCTGCCGGATAGCGGCATCCTCCCCGCACACGACGCGCCGAGAGACGTCGTACGCGAGGCGATCATGGTGTGGGGCAACCAGAATCGAAACCGGCCGGACGCGCAGAACGGGCCGACGCAAGACGCCAACACCGACGCGCAGGGCGGCGGTTCGCGGACCCCGACTCCGCCGCAGTCGCCCGGCGGCGGCGCGCTCAGCAACCCGCTCTTCTCGGGTGATCATGTTCTCGAGGCGATCGCCCAGGGCAACGGCACGCTGCGCAAGGGTGCCCGCGGCCCGGCAGTGCGCGCGCTGCAGAACTACCTGATCAAGGCCGGCCTCGGCAGCCACCTCGGTCGCTGGGGCGCCGACGGCGACTTCGGCACCGGCACGGTCAACGCCGTCAAGGCGTGGCAGCAGGCCCGTGGCCTCTCCTCGGACGGTGTGATCGGCAAGAACACCATCACGGCGATGGACCAGGACACGTCGATCGTCAACGCGCCCGGGCCGCAGCAGCAGCAGACGCCGCAGGGCGGCTCGACCACGCAGAGCGGCGGCCCCTCCGGCAGCCGGAACGGCGGCCTTCCGGACGATTTCCAGGCCGTTTGGGACGCACACCCGCACAACTACCTGCCCGACGCCTCGCAGAACACCGCCAGCGATGACCTCCAGGTCGCGCAGGGCTGGCGGCCGGACGAGTTCTCGAACACCTGCGCAATCCGCATGAGCATCATGTGGAATCAGCTCGGTGGCGACTACAAGATCACCCGCGAGAAGGCCAAGGCTGCCGGCATCCCGGTCGGTCGCGTGCCTTACAGCCGCAAGACGGGCTGGTACTACATCCTCTCGGCCAAGGAGATGTGGACCTACGTCGAGAAGTACTTCGGCAAGCCGCATCAGCAGTGGCCGCAGAATGGCCGCCGTTTCAAGAACTCGGCGGAGTTCCAGGCTGCCTTCGACAGCGAGATCGAGCCGATCGTCAGCGGCCGCAGGGGCTTGGTGGCGTTCGACAAGATCTTCGGCTACTCCGGCACCGGCCACGTCGACGTGTTCGACGGCAAGCAGCTCTCGGACGGCAGCTGGTACCCGTGTCAGGCGCTCAAGGTCTGGTACCTGTAGCCAATTCTTCGATGAAGCTCCCGGCTCGCGGCCAGGTCTGCTAGTGTGGCGCGCGAGGGGCGGGAGGCGAAGATGCGCTTTCGGACGATGAAACGGCAGTCGCCGTGGGTCGTGTGCTTGGGGCTTGCACTGCTCGTCGCGTGCGGTCCGACCGATCCGGAATCGAAGGTGGAGGGCCATGGCCCAATCGCCGATGGAATCATGGCGCCGCTGGGCGACCCCATCCCGACGGCCTCACCCGAGCAGCTCGAGACCTTCGCGCGCGGCCTGAAGGTCGCCAAGCACCGGTTCACGCGCGAAGAAGGGCTCGGCCCCGCGTTCAACCTGACCTTCTGCGCGGGCTGCCACGAGAAGCCGGCGATCGGCGGCTCGGCCGGGCTGTACCGCAACTTCTTCCTCGCCGCCAAGCGCCTGCCGGACGGCGCGTACCTGCCCGCGACCTCGGCCGGGAAGTCGGGCGGCGTCATCCGGATGTACGACTACGCACCCGGACGTCCGAGCCGGCCCGAGGTCGACCCCGAGGTGAACATCATCGCGCAGCGCAACGCGATTCCGTTCTTCGGCGTCGGTCTGCTCGCCGCCATCACGAACGACGAGATCCTCAAGCGCGTCGACCCGGACGATCGCAACGGAGACGGCATCAGCGGCCGCGCGAACTGGGATCGTGGCTTCGTCGGTCGATTCGGCCGCAAGGCGCAGACGGTGAGTATCGAGGGGTTCATCCGCGGTCCGCTGTTCAACCACCTCGGCATCACGACGGTGCCCTTGACCGACGAGCAGCGGGCCAAGCTGCCCGTCGACAGCTCGGGCGGCAGCAAGACCAGCGCCGACGCAGGCTTGGCCAACGATCCGCTGATTCGCAGTGCCCAGCTGCGGCGGGCGCTCGCCGCGCTCGGGCGGCACGCACAGGCGGCCGCCCCCGACGCACCGAACTCGGACGACGATGGTGTGCCCGACCCCGAGATGTCGCCGCAGGATCTCTTCGACCTGGTGAGCTACGCGATGCTGCTGGCCGCCCCGAAGATCGAGCCCGAGACGGAGCAGACCGCGCGCGGGCGCGAGATCTTCGACAGCGTCGGCTGCGGCGGCTGCCATACGCCGCGGCTCAAGGCCCCGCGCGGCATGCTGCCGGTCTACTCGGATCTGCTGCTGCACGACATGGGCCCCGAGCTGGCCGACGGGCTCGAGCAGGGGCTCGCCAAGGGCTACGAGTTCCGCACACAACCGCTCTGGGGCATCGCCGCGGTCGGTCCCTACCTGCACGACGGGCGCGCCGGCACCATCCGCGAGGCCATCCTGGCGCACGGCGGTGAAGGCCAGCGCGCACGCGACAAGGTCGCGGCGCTCGACGAAGCGGACTACGCGGACCTGGAGGCCTTCCTGCTCTCGCTCGGCGGTCGCGACCAGGTCTCGCCGGGGCTGATCCCGCCGGGCACGCCGATCGGCGAGGTCGGCAGCTACGGTGGCCCGGCCCGCGCGCTCGACGCGAAGGAGCAAGCCGCCTTCCTCGCCGGCCGCGAAGAATTCGACCGCGAGCACAGCTACGGCGTCGGCGCGGGTGCGCCCCGGATGAACGGCGATTCGTGCCGGGCCTGCCATTTCGAGCCGGCCGTCGGCGGCGCCGGTCCGCGCGGTGTGAACGTGATGCGTCACGGTCTGGTGGGCAAGGACGGCGGCTTCGTGGTGCCGGCGATCGGGACCATCCTGCACAAGTCGACGCGCCTGCGCGGCAGCGTGAACGCGCCGCAGTCCGAGACGGCGATCTTCGAGCACCGGCAGACGCCGCACCTGTTCGGGCTCGGCCTGATCGACGCCATCGCGCCCGAGACCATCATCGCCGGCGCAGATCCGGACGACGCCAACGGTGACGGCATCCGCGGGCGCGTCAGCTGGGTCGACGGCGGTCGCGTCGGTCGCTTCGGCTGGAAGGGGCAGGTCCCGTCGATCGCCGAGTTCGTGCGCGACGGCATCGCGATGGAGCTGGGCATGACCCTGCCCTTCGTGCCCGGTCTGACCTTCGGCTTGCTGCAAGACGACGACGGCGTGGCCGACCCCGAGCTCGACACCGTGGTGGCCGACCGCATCGCGTTCTTCCTCGCCGAGCTCGCGCCGCCGCCGCGGAGCAGCAGCGACGCCGCCGCCGAGGCCGCGGGCGAGAAGGTCTTCGCGGAGATCGGCTGCGCGAGCTGCCACACCCCCTCGCTGCCGAGCGGCCGAGGTCCGGTCGCGCTCTACTCCGACCTGCTGCTGCACACGATCCTGCCCGAGGGCGCGCTCGGTATCGAAGAGGCCTCGGCCGGGATGCGCGATTTCCGGACGGCGCCCCTCTGGGGGCTCGCCCACTCCGGGCCGTATTGGCATACCGGTGAGGCGGACACCATCGAGCAGGCCATCGAGCTGCACGATGGCGAAGCGGTGCCCTCGCGGGAGAGCTACAAGGCGCTGTCGGACACCACGCGCGGCCATCTGCTCGCCTTCTTGAGGAGCCTCTGATGCCCCTGCTCCGGCGCGCGGCTGCCGTGCTGGTCGTCCTGGGCTGCTCGATCGCCACCGCCGCGTGCGGGCCGACCGATCCGCCGACCGTGGACGCCACCACCGACGGCGCCGCCGACGCCGACGGGGCGGGCTTCGCGCGTTGGCTCGACCCACTCTCCAACCCGCTGCAGCCGACCGTCGCGCTCGCGAACTTCCGTAGTGCGCAGGACTGCGCGGGCTGCCACCCCTCGCACCACGCAGAGTGGAGCCACTCCCGGCACGCCTTCGCCATGGTCGACCCGCTGTTCCGCGCCCTGGTCGACCTCCGCCAACAAGAGCGCGACGGCCAGGAAGATGGCTTCTGTACGCAGTGTCACTCGGCGATCGGCGTGCGCAGCGGCGACATCCAGCCCGGTTTCCGCTGGAAGGACCTCGCGCCCGTCACCCTCGAGGGTGTGACCTGCGAGTCCTGCCACAAGGCGAGCGCGCTCGAACGGAGCCACAACGCGGGCCACGTCCTCGACGACGACGGCCCGCTCTGCGGCAACCTCGAGAACCCGAAGACCGTGGCCTTCCACGACTCCGCCACGACGCCGCACATGGGCGAAGCGCGCTTCTGCGGCAGCTGCCACGACGTCGTCGAGATCAACGGGCTCCCGCTCGAGCGTCCCTTCGAGGAGTGGCAGGCCTCTCCGGCGGCGGCGCAGGGCAAGCCGTGCCAGGACTGCCACATGCCTCGCTACGACGGTCAGGCGGCGCTCGGTGGGCCGCAGCGGCAGGGCCTGCACCGCCACCGCTTCATCGGCGTCGAGCTCCCCGTCGGGCCGGGCGCACCGGTCCTGGACGCGGCCACGCGCGCCGAACTCGAGGCCGAGATCGCCGGCCTGCTCGGCAGCGCGGCGACGATGCAGCTCGAGTTGCCGAAGCCGGCGCGCGGCGGCACCACGCTGGACGTCGTGGTCACGGTCCACAACGCGATCGACGCCCACAGCCTGCCGACCGGCTCGACGTTCCTGCGGCAAGTCTGGCTCGATGTGGAGGTCAAGGACGCCGACGGCACGACCGTCTACCGCACGGGAGACCTGGACGCGAAGGGCGACCTCCGCGACCACTGGTCCACGCTGGATCCCTACGGCGACGACGACCTCGTGACGCTCTCCTCGCAGCTACTCGACTCCGCCGGCAACCCGACGCTGTTCACCTGGCACGCGACCGAGCACCGCCGCAACGCGATTCCGGCGGGCCACGAGCGCACCTGGACCTATTTCGCGCCGATCCCGGTCGGCGCCAAGGGGCCGCTGCAGGTCCGCGCGACACTCCGGTTCCGCGCGTACGCGCCGTTCCTGTTGCGGCTGGTCGGCCTGGACGCGATGGTCGACGAGTTGCCGATCCACGACCTCGCCAGCGCCGTGACGGCTGTCGACGTCACCGCTCCCTGAGCCGATGTATCCTTCCGCCCGCGTCGGCCTGTGGCTGCTGCTCTCCTGGGGCGCAGCTGCAGCGTGCTCGCGCACGCCGACGCCGCCGCCACCGCCGACGCCCCATGACGGCACCCTCGAGCGCTGTGCGGCGCCTTCGGTCGCGGTCGCTCGCGACGTCCGACTCGAGGTCGCCCACGATCTCGACGCGCGCGTGACGGCCGCAGCGCTGCGGCAGGCGCTGGAGCAGGCGTGCGAACTGCTGGGGCTGCGCTGCGCGGTGTCGCTGCAGGCGCGGCGCATCGGGACGCCGCTGGCGGTCGCGGCCGCGGACCTCCCGACCGACGATGCCGCGCTCCGTGCCGCTGTCGAGGAGCGAATCGCGGCCTGTGCGCGCGCCGCCTTCCCCGACGACCGCCCCGCGAACGCGGACGCCGCCTCCGCGGCACCCGTGATCGGCGTCGTCGTCCTGCCCGTCTTGGCGCCCGCCGACGCGGCGCTCTCGGCCGTGTTGCCCGAGCTCGACGGACTGGGCCTGCCGACCGAGCACCCCGCCTTGGGCGGCCTCCCCGCGCGTCTGCGCCGGCCGCTGGTGCTGCTCGACGGCGCGCGCCTGGCCGAGGCTTCGGCGACGCGTCGGGCTGCGCTGCTGGGACACGAGCTCGGTCACGCGCTCGGGCTTCCGCACGCGGCTCCAGACCGGGTCGCGGCGCTGATGGGAGCACCCGGGCCCTGTGCCGGGGGGCTTGACGCCTCGGAGGCTGCGCTGGTTCGCGCCCGACTCGATCCGCCGGAGGCGCCGTGAGCGCACCGGGCCGCGGGGCGGCGCCGAGCCGTCAGTCGACGAGCGTGCGTTCGTCCACCGCCTGCCGCTCGATCGTGCTCAGCCGATAGGCCGCGTTGCGGGCGCGCATCATCGCGCCGAGCGGCCGAAACTCGACCGGGGCATGCCAAGGATCGAACGACCACGTCTCGATGGCAGCCTGCTGGTCGGCAGTCGGTACGGTCTCGAGCGAGAGCGTGGCGAGCGGGAGGTGCGGCGCGACCGCTTCGTCCCAATCCTGCGAAGCGTCCTCGATCGGCGTCTGTGCCTCGTCGACGAAGAACTGCGCCGCCATCGTCCAGCGCACCGGACCGTCCGCCAGGGTCGCTGCGAGCTGCTCGCCGAGATCGTCACCGACCGCGCCGCCGCCCGGGCGCTCCGCGAACAGGGCGTAGCGCGCCGCGGCCGCTCCCCACTGCACGGGCAAGGCCGAGTCGTAGGAGGTCTCCGCCAGCGGCGTCATCGGCTCGCGCAGGCTCCGCACGAGCTGTGGCAGCACCTGCAGCGTCCGGCCGACGCCGAGCCCGAAGGCGAGCTTGGGCAGCAGCAGCGCGGGCTTGGTCGCCGCGCGCACCAGGGTCACGAACTCCCGCGGGTTGCGGAACGGCTGACTGCGGCTGCGGATCAACAGGAAGTCCTGCGTCTTCGCGTCTTCGAGTCCGGGGATCATCTTCGACCTCCGCGCACCCGCCGCCAGGCGAGGCTACCGCAGCCCGGGCGTTTGCTACATCCGCCCGTAGACCGGCACGACGGCGCCGCTGGTGACGCGGTTGTTCGGCGAGGCCAACGCGACGATGGCAGCGGCGACATCCTCGGCGCTGGGCCAGAGGGCGTGATCGGCGTCGGGCATCGCGGCGCGGTTGGCCGGGGTGTCGAACAGGCTCGGCGCGACGGCGTTGACCAAGATGCCGTCGGCGAGCAGCTCCGCCGCCAGCGATTGGGTGATCGAGACCACGGCGGCCTTCGCGGCGCTGTAGGCGACCATGCCGCCGACGGGCTGCAACGCGGGGCGCGCGGTGACGTTGACGAGGTGGCCCCCCTGGCCGTGGCGGCGGATCGCACGCGCGGCCTCGCGGCAGCAGAGCAGACAGGTCAGCGCGTTGCGGTCGAATTGCGCGCGTACGTCGGCGGCCGAGGTCTCGAGCAGCGGCGCCATCGCGAAGCCGCCGGCGGCGTGGAGGCTCGCGTCGACGCGCGGCAAGTCGGCGTAGAAGCCGGCGACGCTGGATTCGTCGAGCAGATCGACACCGCCGACGTAGTGGACGCCGTCGATCCGGGCCGCAAGCGGCGGCGTGGCGCTGCGGATCGGCGCGTGGACGACGGCGCCGGCGCGGACCAAGACGGCGGCGACCATGCCGCCGAGGGCGCCGGCGGCGCCCGTGACGACGACGTGGCGGGATGCGAAGGAATCGAGGGACATCGGAGCCTCCGAAGGACCGGCGCGCGCCGGCCCGGGGGGTGGGGTGAAGCGATTAGGGCTGCGCGGCAGCCGCGCTGCGGACGGGGATGGGCACGTTGCAGACCTCGACGCGACCGGTCGGGACGGCGAACCAGCTCTCGCGTCGGAATCGGCGCGAGGCGACGTAGTGCGCGAAGGTCGGCGTATCGGTGCGCAAGATCTCGAGCGCGGGTCGCTCGGCGGCAGGCAGGTCGGCCGCGATGCGGACCTGCGCGATGACGTGTCGTTGCTCGGGCCGCTCGTAGAAACCGAGCGCGCCGGTGCCCCGCGGCAGCGTCGTCAGGGTCGGCATCCCGGCGACGATACGGCCGACCATGGCGAGGTTGCGATCGAGGTGACGGGGGGCGTGGCCGATCACGGCGTACAACTCGTTGCCCTGCCCGGCGTCGGGGAGGTTGTCGCGACCGACGCCGACCGCGCCGTAGCAATGCAGCATCCACGCACGCCCGGTGGCGGGATCGCGGCCGGCCGGGAAGCCGTCGCTCCAGCCGACCTCGGGGGCGTAGACGTCGCCATCGGGCAGCGGCGTGAACGGCAGCTCGGCGGCGGCGACGTCGAGTTCCCGCGGCAGCTCGGGCGGCAAGGCCGGAAGCGGGCGCTTGCCGTCCGGGTCGCCCCATTGCACGACGTAGTTCTCCTGCACGCGGACGATGGCGAGGCCGTCGAAATAGCCCGCGCGCACCAGCTTCCGGACGTTGTCGACATGGCGCGGTCCGAGCGTCGGCGCGAGCTCGAAGACGACCGGTGCGGCCTCGGGATGGCCGGCGAGGCGCAGCACCACGGTCCGCTCGGGGTCGAGGCGACGCCAATCGCCGGCGGCGCTCCCGGCCAAGATCTCCGCGCTGCTCGCGCGAGGCTCCGGCAGCGACGCGGCGACGGTCGAGGTAGCCGGTGGCGCGGCGCAGCCGGTCGATCCGACGACGGCGAACCAGGCGCCGACGGCGAGGTGGCGAGCACGAGGCAGGCGGCGACGAGCGGACATGCGAACCCTCCGAGGTGGCGCGCCCGAGGCTACGGGGCCGGCGCGTTGCCGGCAACGCGAGCGGGGGCGCGCCGGCCGGTCCGAGGTGGCGCCGAGGCCAGGACGGGCCTATGCTCCGGCCCCCGCGCGCAGCCGCGGAACCGAAGACCGAACCCCAGCGGAGCCCCGCCATGACCGACACGCCGACCTTCGCCTACCAGCCGATGTTCCCCGCCGAAAAGGCCGAGACGCCCTACCGCCTGCTGACCCGCGAGGGCGTGCGCGTGGTGGAGGCGGCGGGCCGGCGCTTCCTCGAAGTCGACGACGCGGCGTTGACGCTGCTCGCGCAGACGGCGTTCTTCGACATCGCGCACTACCTGCGGCCAGGCCACCTGCAGCAGCTGCGTACGATCCTCGAAGACCCCGAGGCCAGCGACAACGATCGCTACGTCGCGATGGACCTGATGAAGAACGCCGTGATCTCGGCCCGCGGCGTGCTGCCGATGTGCCAAGACACCGGCACCGCCATCGTCAAGGCCAAGCGCGGCTACGACGTGCTGACCAGCGGCGGCGACGAAGCGGCGCTCGCCCGTGGCGTCTTCGACACCTACCAGACCGACAACCTGCGCTATTCGCAGCTCGCGCCGCTCGACATGTACCGAGAGGTCAACACCCGCAACAACCTGCCGGCCGAGATCAAGGTCGCCGCCATCCCCGGCGACGCCTACCACTTCTTGTTCATGGCCAAGGGCGGCGGCTCGGCCAACAAATCCTACCTCTACCAGGAGACCAAGGCGCTGCTGAACCCGAAGTCGCTGATGGCCTTCATCGAGAGCAAGCTCGCCAGCATCGGCACCGCAGCGTGCCCGCCCTACCACCTCGCCGTGGTCGTCGGCGGCACCTCGGCCGAGCTCGCGCTCGAGACCGCCAAGCTCGCCTCGGCCCGCTACCTCGACGGTCTGCCGACCGCCGGCAACAACCTCGGCCACGCCGTGCGCGACCTCGAGACCGAGGCCGCGGTGCTCGAGTTGACCCGGAAATCCGGCATCGGCGCGCAATTCGGCGGCAAGTACTTCTGCCACGACGTGCGGGTCATCCGCCTGCCCCGCCACGGCGCGAGCTGCCCGGTGGCGATCGCGGTCTCGTGCTCGGCCGACCGGCAAGCGCTCGGCAAGATCACCGCCGATGGCGTCTTCCTCGAGCAGCTCGAGACCAACCCGGCGCGCTTCCTGCCGCAGCCGAGCGCCGAGGAGCTCGGTGGGCGCGTGGTGGCGATCGACCTGAATCAGCCGATGGCGGCCATCCGCGCCGAGCTGAGCAAGCATCCGGTGCGCACGCGCCTCTCGCTCTCGGGCCCCTTGGTCGTCGCGCGCGACATCGCACACGCGAAGATCCAGGAGCGCCTCGACGCCGGTGGCGAGATGCCTGCCTACCTGCGCGACCACGTCGTCTACTACGCCGGCCCGGCCAAGACCCCCGCCGGCTACGCCTCGGGCAGCTTCGGGCCGACCACCGCCGGCCGCATGGACGCCTACGTCGAGCGCTTCCAGGCCGCCGGCGGCAGCATGGTGATGCTCGCCAAGGGCAACCGCAGCAAGGCCGTCACCGACGCCTGCGCGACGCACGGCGGCTTCTACCTCGGCTCGATCGGCGGCCCGGCGGCTCGGCTCGCCGAAGACTGCATCAAGAAGGTCGAGGTGCTCGAGTTCCCCGAGCTCGGCATGGAGGCCGTCTGGCGCATCGAGGTCGTCGATTTTCCCGCGTTCATCGTGGTCGACGACAAGGGCAACGACTTCTTCGCCGAGATCTTCGCCCAGCGCGGCCAGTTCGCGACGCGCTGAGCCGCGTGGGTCGCAGCCCGCTCAGGCGCGGGCGCGCAGCAGCGCCTCGGCCATCTCCAGCCAGCCGTCGGCGGCCTCGGCGACGAGGTAGCGCGGCGTCTGGCTGAGCACGGCGCGCTGCTCCAAGACCTGTTCGCAGCCCACCGGCAGCCCGAAGCGGCCCGGCACCCAGAAGCCGACGTCGTTGGGCGCGTCGCCGATGGTCAGGACGTGCGCCGGATCGACGCCGCCCTGCCGGCAGAGGTCGAGCACGGCGCGCCCCTTGTCGGGGGCGTCCAGGCTCAGGTGCACGTGTACGCTCGACCAGAGCAGGTGGATGCCCTCGGCCTCGGCGCGGCGCTGCATCTCGGCGAGGCTGGCGTCGTCGCGGCCGTCGCGCTCGAAGGCGACGTCGCAGAGGCGGCAGAATGCGTCTTCGGCCAGGGCGAGCGGATGCGAGGGCGCCGCGATGCGCTCGGCCACTTCGAGCAGGCGCGCGCGGTCCGGTGCCTGACCGAGCGGCGTCACCGCCTCGCCCGGCACCACCAGCGCCAGCCCGTTCTCGGCGACGGCGCGGCGTACGCCGGGCATGTAGCGGGCCAAGCCGAGCACCTCGCCGGCGGGGCGACCGCTGACGGGCAGGACCTCGATGCCGGCCGCGACCAGACGCGCGATGGCGTCCATCACGTCGCCGACCAGGCGGCCGTCACGGGTCATGGTACCGTCGATATCGCTCGCGACGATGCCGACGGCGGCGAGCGCAGCGGCGGGCGCCTCGCGCAGGGAGATCGGCTCCATGGGGCTCCGTAAGGCGCGTCAGCGCGCCTTCTTGTCGGCCTCGAGCTCGCGCAGGCGACGGCGCAGGCGACGGGAATCCTCGAGGCGACGGTAGGGCAACTTCAGGAACGCGCGGTATTGGGCCGCGGCGTCGGCACGGCGGCCGGTGGCGTCGAGCGCCTCGCCGTAGTTCATGCGCGCGAGCGGCGAGCCGCCGTCGAGCTGCACGGCCACGTGCAGGCGTTCGAGCGCGTCCTCGACGCGGCCCTTGCGCAGCAGCGCGCGCCCGAGCGCGACGTGATTCTCGACCGCGGGACGGATCCGTTCGAGGTCGGCTTCCCCCTCGCGGATCGCGAGGTCGAGCTCGCCCTTGGCCGTCAGCGCCGCCACCCGCAACGCCCGCGCCTGCGCGAAACCAGGCCGGTAGACCAGCGCCTTGTCGGCGGTGGCCAGCGCCTCGGGCCAGCGGTGGCGCGCGGCGTAGGCCAGGCCGAGGTTGTAGAGCGCGGTGCCGTGGCCCGGAGCCTGCGCGAGCGCGGCGTTGTACGCGTCGACGGCGCCGCTCCACAGCCCACGCCGCATCCGTGCGTTGCCGAGGTTGAGCAGGACGCGCACGTCCTTGGGGGCGACCTGGGCAGCTTGCTCGAGCACCCGCAGGGCGGCGGCGTCCTCGCCGTGGTCGAGGTACAGCACGCCGAGGTTGCTGCACGCCCCGAAGAGCTCGGGCTCGAGCTTGCAGGCGCGCTCGAGGTGCGTCCGGGCCGGCTCGAAGCGGCCCGCGTCCATGTGCAGCAGGCCGAGGTGGTAGTGCGCCACGATGCTCTCGGGCTCTTGCTCGAGGTGTTGCTCGAGCAGCTTGCGGGCACCTTCGTTGTCGCCCTCGCGCAGGGCGCGTTGGGCGTCGGCCAAGCCGCCGCGGAAGGCGAAGTTCCGGGCGCCGGAGCGGATCGGTGTGTTGGGCGTGCCGCGATCCTCGTCGTAGAGCTTGACCGCCGCGCCACCGCAGGCGAGCAGGCCGGCCGCCGCGAGCGCGAAGAGGACGAAGATGGAGGGTGAGTGCCGCACTCGGGGAGGGTAGCGCCGCGCCCGCCCCTAGCGCAACGCGCGGGCCGCCTTGCCTTCGAGCGCGGTGTCGAGCGGCAGGGCCCACCGCGACTCCCGGGCGCGACGGCAACGACCTCGGCTCCGGCGAACTGGCCGATCCGATGGAGTTGCAGCGGCAGCGCGTCGGCCCCCCAATAGGCGTTGCCGCCGCCGTCGACGGTGGCGAAGACCCGGCGTTCCGGGGCGATGTCCAGATCGCGCGGCGCGTGCTGGGGGCCCACCACACGACGGCCGCTGGCGAGGATCTCGATGCGACGTCCGGACAGCGGCTGCGGCAGCGGCACACGGTGCCAGCCGCCCCCGGCTTCGAATCGGGCGCGCGAGCCCATGTTGGTGGTGATGGTGCCGAGCGTCCGACCCGCTGGGTCGAAGGCGATCGACTTCACGACCACCCGGGGCGGCGCACCTGATCCCAGGCCGAATAGCGATAGGCTCCGACCACGCGCCCGTCGACGTAGGCCTGCAGATCGGCGGCGAATGCGCCGGCGTCGGCGTAGCGCTGTGCGGGATCGCCGGCGGTGGCGCGTCGAACGATGGCGACCAGCTCCGCGGCGACTCGGCCGCGTGGTGGCGCGCAAGCAGGTCGCCGCGACGGGGGCACCTGGCGCGGTAGCTCGTCGCTCTGCAGCGCGAGGACGGCGTCGGGCAGCTCGATCTCGAGCACCTCGAGCGAGACGCCCGGCGCGAGCTGCACCTCGAGCCCCTCGCGCAGCGTGACTTCCTGCACCGGCGGTCCGTCGACCACGAAGAGGCCGCGCAGGCCGAGCAAGCGCAGCTCGCCGCCGCGCAGGCTGATCATCGCGTGCGCCTCGGAGACGCGGGCGTCGTCGATGGTGAGCGCGGCGCTCGCGAGGCGGCCAATCCGATCGCCGGGACCGAGCAGCCACTCGGTGTCGTCGGGCGCCAGGATTTTCGCGTACGCCCTCACCCGTGCAGGCTACCAGAACCGGCGGGCCGCTCAACGGCACGCGCCGAGTTCGCGGCGGCGACTCAGAGGTCGTGCAGCATGGCGACGACATCGTCGAGCGCGGCGAAATACTCGACCATCGGCGTGAAGTAGAACTCGCGCCAGCCTTGCTCGTAGCGCGCGCCCTGGCCCGCTGGCAGATCGGTGTGGCGAAGCGTCAGCTTGCAGCCGCCTTCGCCGTCGGCGTCGAAGAAGAGCTCGAGGCGCGAATCGGCATCGGTCTCCTCGAAGTCGCTGGTCCGCCAGCTCTGCACGATGCGCCGTTCGGGCTCGAGCTCCAGCGTGCGGCCCTGGATATAGCCGTCCCCGGCGGTGAAGACGCCGCCGACGCGCGGGTCGACGGTGGCCTCGCCGCCGGTGAAGTCGGTGTGTTCCTCGGCGTCGAGCCACGCCTGATAGACCTGGTCCGGCGGCGTGCCGAGCTGAACGTGCAATTCGAAGCTCTCGAGCGACATGGGCACCTCCGCGCGTGCGTCTTCGGCGGCGCTAGTGGCCGCCTGCTCCCTTGGGCTTGGCGTTCCACAGCCGCGAGGCGAGCACCAGACCGATGATCGCGACCGGCAGCATCACCACCGGCCA
>JBEARB010000008.1:0-30688 GCA_041163625.1 Pseudomonadota bacterium
GGTGAGAAGTGACGCCATAGGCGCACCCGCTCAGGCTTGTTGTCTTCGACCTCGACCTCGTCGCGCCAGCATGTCAGCAGCGGGCGGAGGTCCCACAGGGCGCGCTCCACCGCTGGCTCGAACACGCCCTCGCCACCGTCGGCCTCTAGGGCGTCGCACAAGGCGAATAGGTGCAGCGGCCGCTCGGCGCTCAACCCCCGTAGGACCCGGCCGTGCACCGGGCTGCGGCGGCTCAGCGCGTCGACCGAGGCGCGCACGGCCTCCAGGTTTGGCGCGGGGTGGATAGGTACCTCGAGCTTGTGGTCGAACAGCGGCCGTCGCAGCGCGCCAGGCAGCGTGGTGGCCACCACGGTCACCGGGCTGTCGACCAGGGACTCGTAGACGTCGAGTACCGTCAGCGGCTCGCCGCGGTAGGCCTCGTTGCCCAGGTGCAGATCTTCCACGCCGAGCAGCAGGCGCTTGCCCGCGGCCGCCACCTCCTGCAGGGCCGCGCGCAACGGACCCTGGGCGGCACACAGCTCAGCCGCCGAGGCCTGGCGCGCCCCAGCGGGCTCGCCGAGGGCCTCTTCGCTCATCCTCAACAGCGTCCGCGCCAGGGTCAGCCCCGACTGGCCGAGGTCGCCCGGCACGACCCGCGTCCGCCGCACCGCGTCGAACGCGGCGACGCCGAGCCGCCAGGGATCGTCGCTGGTCAGCGCCTCGACGAAGTCGCCGCCGCCGCAGCCAGGGTGCGCCTCTACGAGAACCAACCCGCGCAGCGACGCGCGGAGGGCCTCGCGGGTCTGCTCGTCGAGGTCGGCTGGCGCGCCGCGGGAGGCGTAGGGCAGATAGCCGGCCTGGTGGTGCGCGTAGCGCTCCAGCCACGCCGCCAGGGCGACCCGCTCGGTGAGCTGCGAGGCGGGGTGAGCGCGGTCCGGCGCTTTGAGGGCAAGGCCGCCGTCACTCGCCGCGGCGTGCATCAGGGGGTACAGGTCGAGGCGCCGGCCGTCTGGGCTGAGGATGACCGGGTGCGCCTCTGGGAGCGGCCCTCCGTTTGGGGGCTTCACCTCGGGCCAGCCGCCGGACGCGAGCCTGACGACGTCGGTCTCGGCGTCGCGGCAGTAGGGGAGCTGTTCTCGCAGCGCTGGCACCTGGGCGAGCAGGTCGTGAAGCAGCTGGCGATGGGCGCGGATCTCGGCCACCGTCGAGGCGAAGCTGCCGTGGCTGAAGTGGTTGCGAAAGTGCAGCAGCTGCCCGGTCGCCTCTCCGAAGGGGACGCTCTCCAGCCCCGCCACCACGGTCTCGTAGCCGCTCAGCCTGGTGCGGATGCGCCGCGCCAGGCTGACCCAGCCCCCCATCGTGATGCCACGTGCGCTGGCGGCGTGCTCCACCAGGTCTTGGTTGATCCCTTCGTCAGCCCACGATGCCTCGCGCTCGATGGCGTGCAGGTACTCTGCGACCCAGAGTCGCCCGAGCCACAAGAAGGTCGCCTCGATGGCCGCCGCGGTCTCGTCCGCCGTGGTCGCCTCGCCGGATTCTTCGATCTCGGAGATCATGACCTCCAGGGTCACGGCGATAGGGGCGGGGAAGGCCTGACGTGCTTCGGGGGTTGCGAACAGGGGCATCTCGCGGAGTGGTGGAGGGGCGGGCATATACAGCTCCGATGCATCGGTGTGCAGTTGTGGCCTCAGCAAGCGCCGTCGTGCGGTGCGTGTCATGGCTTGTGCGGGCTAACCCTCCGAGCGCGCGCCGTCAAGATGGAGAAGACCTGGTGCGGAACAGGGAACGACCCTCTTCGTCGCGTGACGAAAGGATGGTACTGGCCGCGAAGAAGTGCACTTTGCGAGCGCGCTCGGAAAGCTCCACCGCGAGCGACTCACCGAACTCGACAAGGTCGTTCGCGAGTCGCTGCATCACGGCCGAGTTGCCGAGACGCTCGAGAATCTGCACTGCACCTCGTTGGGTGACGGCTCGTACGGCCTGCCACTCGCCTAGACGATTGTGGCCGATTGCCTCTTGGCGGGCATGTGCCGCAATGAGTTCTGCGACGGTCCGTGCGAGTTCAGGTTGGATTGCAAGGTGCGGCTCGCTCCCGTCGGCGCTCGGGCAAAAGACCAACTGCAACGGCCTTTCCGTGACCAGCGGGTTGTCGGCGGTCTCGACCCGTAAATATGCGCAGAACGGTCCAATTGGAACGTTGAACAACGGCTCGACCTCAAATACCAAAAGCAGAACTTGACCGGCGGACATATCGCCGATTGTCACCGAGAACGTGCGGTCAACCTGGTGCGAGTTGAAGCGGGAGAGGAGCCGGCAACGCAGCGTAGAGGGCAGATCGAGATGAATGGAGACTGCACGAGCGGTCGTTCGAAGGCGCTCGCGGAGCTCTTGCTCGAATTGCGCTTGCAGTTGGTCGGCATCTTGGACGTAGTAGAAGGCGCCGCTGCCGTGACCTGCAATCCCTTCGAGGAGCACTTCGTCGAAGTCCAGCCCGAGACCGAACGCTGTGGTCGTCACCCCATCGGCGCACGCCTCGCTGCAGTCTGCCCAGATGGACTCGGCCGAGCAGAGTCCAACATTCGCTTGACCATCCGTGAGCAAGATCACCCTGGCGAGGTCGACTTCGGATCGAACGCTCTGGAGTTCGCGCTTGCCGAGAGTCCAACCGCCGTGCAGGGCAGTCTTTGATTTGGGGCGGAGCGCGTCCAGGCGATCGGAGACGTCCGCGATGGCTTCCGCCGTTGCCGCCTGCATCGGCGCCAAGACGTCCGCTACGTCTGCAAAGGTAATAATCGTGAAGAAGTCCGTGGGGTTCAGCATTTCGAGCGCAACCTTCACTGCCTGAACTGCACGAACGAGCTTGCCTCCGGCCATGGAACCCGAACGGTCGACGACGAACGCGATGGCAAGCGTAGGTCGCTCGAACTCCTGCTGCAGCGGCGGGGCGACCAGCTCCACTGCCAGATACCGATAGGCTTGTCCAAATGGTGCGGCGCCGCGTTGGTCGACCTGTACCGAGACGAACATCGCTCCCTCCTATATGGGATCCTTCAGGATTCCGGCGTAGATTTTACGGACCAATTCGGCCTTGGCTCGAATTCGACTGTACCTTTTCTCGGCCTTCTCCACGTGGGGCCTCAGATAGTCAGCGATGAGAAAGGCGGCAACGACGTTGAAATCGTTTTCCGGTGTCGTCTTGCAGTAGCGGAACAAGGCGCCGTTCCTTTGATATTTGGGGCGAGGCGTCCAATCCGAAGAGATATTCGAGTCAACCTCGTAACGGAAGTTTGAATGTCGGGTCCAAGAGTGCTTGAAGAAGATGTCGGCCTTGGTGTGCCAGACTATCGACGACAACTCATGGTGGAGAATATATTCGGTATCATTTAGCTTTCCGTCTCCGACTTCGACGAAGATCGCCCGGTCTGCCAAATCGTAGGTGCCGCGGTAAAACGAGTGGTCCCAACGACTCAGCGCGCCACAGACCACGATCTTGCGCAGACGCTCCTGGATGAATTCTGCCCGGTAGTGGTTCAGAAAAGTCTTAATTTCTTTATTGATTTTTGGGCGGACTCCGACGGCAGGAACCGTGCACTTGATGTGCAGGGCCTCGTAGGCGGTCGAACCCCAAATCGTCTCCTGAGCCGAAACGACCTGCGGGAGAGCTGCCAGCAACAACGACCACAACAACACGCGAGCTTGCATCAACTGTCCTCCAGGACCGCGCAGCACCGGTCCGTGCATGTCCCTGATGTCTCGAACGTAGGAGCCTGTTTCGATCTGACGTCAAGGGGGCGGCGGCGTGCGGTCGCATGACGTGCCTGACGTGCCCCCCAAGTTCGGTCCAAGCGTAGCGGAGGGCCGGGCCGTGACGGAAGCCCTCCCACCCCTGCAACTCCAAGAACGAGTGAAGGAACGGCCGACGCCCCGTGTGCGGCGCCGGGGGTTGCCGCATTCGCCACGCCGCGGAGCCTACCATGACGCGCCGTCACACCTTCGCGATCGCTTCGCCCTGCCAACTCGACCCGGCCTCGATGCCGCGCTCTCCGGACGGCCGACGCCTCCGCTGCGCCGCTATCCCTGGACGCGGCGGAAGCTCTCCCCCCCGCCTACCGCCGAGCATGACCTGCCCTTGACACGCACGCTCGCCGGCCCAGGTCATGGTGAACGGCCGGTGCGGGGCAGCGGCGGTGCCGATGTCGCGCCTTTGCCGAGCCGGACGCTGCTGGCATGGTGGCCGGGTCGATCGGTTCGACAGCGGGGGCTGGGCGATGCGGACCAAAACCGAAGCAGACGTGCCCGTCGTCGGCCGCCGAACCGCGCTGCGCATCCTCGGCGCCGCCGTCGTGGCCGGCTGCTCGCGGGCGACACCGCAGGCGGTGGGGGCGGCGACCGAGGCTTCGCCTGCCACGCCGCGACCGCCGCGGGTCAAGCCTGCGCCGCCGTCCGGGGCGGGCGCTCCGGCGCGTGGCGCGACGGCACCGGACGCGGCGGGGACGTCGGCCGAGCCGAAGACGGCCGGCACGCGCGAGGCAGACGTGCTGGTCATCGGCGCCGGCATGGCGGGTTTGACGGCGGCGCGTGCGCTGCAGGCGGCGGGCAAGCGCGTCATCGTGCTCGAGGCGCGGGATCGAATCGGTGGGCGGATCTGGACCGAGACCATCGCGGGGCAGAGGGTCGACCTGGGCGCGTCGTGGATCCATGGCGTGACGGGCAACCCGCTCAGCGAGCTCGCCGCCCGGGTCGGGGCGAAGACCGTCCCCACCGACTACGAGTCGATGCAGCGCTTCGATCCCTCCGGCCGGCCGCTGACCGACGCCGAGGACGCCGCCCTCGAGCGGCTGTGGGCGCGCTGGGAGGCCTGGCGCGAGGCGCAGCTCGAGCGCGAATCGGGCCGCGCGGACCGCCCGTTGCGCGCCGCCGTCGAGGCGTTCGCGTCGGCGCAGCGGCTCTCTCCCGATGCGCGCGTCCAGCTACGGGCGTTGCTCTGCAGCACCCTCGAGCACGAATACGCGCAGGACGCCGGGCTGCTGAGCTTCCGGCATTTCGACGATACCGGCGAATTCGGCGGCGGCGACGTCTTGCTGCCCGGCGGCTACCACGCGCTCGTCGCCGAGGTGGCGCGCGGCGTCGACGTGCGGCTCGGCGTGCAGGTCGCGAACGTCGATACGCGCGGCGAGGGGGCCACGGTCCGCGACGCGGGTGGCGCCGTCTGGCAGGCCGACGTCGTCGTGGTGACGCTGCCGCTCGGGGTGCTGAAGGCGGGGGATGTGCGCTTCGAGCCGCCGCTGCCGAGCCGGGTGCAGCAGGCGATCGGGCGGCTCGGCATGGGCGTGCTGGACAAGATCGCGATGGTCTGGCCGGAGTCGGCGTTGGCGACGCGAGCCCCCGGAACATCGGGCGCCTGGCCCGCGGAGCACGTCCTCGGTCGAGTCGTCGATCCGGACCGAGATCCCTTCGTCGAATGGCTCAACGTCCGCGCGCTACTCGGCGCGCCCGCGCTGCTCGGCTTCGTCGCAGGAGCCCCAGCGCTCGCGCTCGAAGCCCGCGACGATGCGGCCGTGGCCGACGCGGCGCTCGGCGCTGCCCGCTCGATGCTCGGCGCCAGCCTGCCGACGCCGGCGGTCGTGCGTCGCACGCGCTGGGGCAGCGACCCCTTCGCCCGCGGCAGCTACAGCAGCGTCGGCGTCGGTGGTAGCCGTCGGGACTGCGACGCGCTCGCCCGACCCGTCTCCGAGGCGTTGATCTTGGCGGGGGAGCACACGCACGGCGAGCACCAAGGGACGGTGCACGGCGCGTTGCTCTCCGGGCGGCGGGCCGCCGAGCAAGCGCTGGCCGCGCTCGATTGACGCGAACGCGCGCGCGGCGAATCAGCGGACGGGAGCGCTACCGCTCCATGCGCCGGAAGATCTCGGCCCGACCACCGTCGATCATGACCTGCACCTGATGCGGGCGCTGGCCGGTCCACGTCACGGTGAACAGCCGCCGATGGTGCTCGAAGCGCAGCTGGTTGCCGCGCATGCCCTGGCTCCACGTCGCGGGGATGCGGAAGGTCGCGCGGCCGCCGCGGGTGGTGAACTCGACGTCGAAGCGGCCGCCGCGGGCGTCGGGGATGGTGATGGTCGGGCCACCGCCGTCGGCGGCCCAGGTGCCGGCGATGCTGGTGGCTGCGGCGACTTGGGCGCGGCGGGCAGCAGCGGACGGCCGCCCTTGCTGCGGACGCCGGCGTCTTGGCGCCAGGCGAGCCCAGACCGGGTGCGTCCCGGGGTGCATGCCGTACGCCTCCTTCGGGAGGGTCGCGTTCGCGCCGAGCACCGCGCCGCCGCCCGTGTCGCGGCGGTAGACCACCGAGGCGCTGCTGCTGGCGTCGGTCCAGGGCAAATTCGGCACCACCGTCGGCTCGACCGTGCCGTCCTGGGCGATCTGCAGCACCGAAGCGCGCGGCACGCCGTCGGCGTCGGGCAGGGTGCCGGCGACCCAGAAGGTGCCGTTCGCGGCGACCTCGAGCGAGACGGCCTCGTTGCCGGCGTGGACCTTGCCGTTGCCGAACGCCTTGGGCCAGCCCGTGCGCGGCGCGCCGTTGCGGTCGACGCGCGCGACCTGCCAGGTCCGCCCGACGCTCACGGCGCTGCTGCCGACCACGATCGCGCCGGTGCCGTCGGCCTCGACGTCGTTCCAGCGCCAGGTCGAGCCGGCGTTGCCGAGCAAGCGAATCCCGTAGCGGCTCTGGATGCCGGGCGTGCAGACGCCCTTCTGGCAGCTCGCGCCGATCAAGCACGTGTCGTCACCGTCCGGACAGCCGCTCCCGTCGGGCCTGGCCACCGGCGAGCAGGCGTAGACCGTCGTCGAGACCTTGGTGCAGACCGCGTTGAAGCAGCGGCAACTGCCCGAGCGCCGCGCCCTGAATCTTGCCGCCGATCCAGGCGGAGTCGTCGTTCCGGTGGCGCTCGGCGGCCGCAGCGGGCAGGCTCCGCGCCGGCGCCACCGCGTTCCTGCGCCAGGAGGTCCCATGCACCGTCGTTTGCTTTTCGTCGTCTCGATCGTCGCGCTGCTCTCGGCGTGTGAGACCGCTCCGCCCGGCGGCGGCTACGTCGGCAGCTTCGACGCCGCCGGCGCTGGGCAAGACGCCAGCGGCGGCGGCGCGCAGGACACCGCTGGCGGCGGCGGTGGCGCGCAGGACACCGCTGGCGGCGGCGGCGGCACCGACACGGCGGGGGGCGGTGGCGGCAAGCCGGTCGCGCAGATCGATCCGGCCTGCATCGACGGCACGATGACGTCGGAAGCGCCGCCGACGGCGGGCACGTCCATCGCCGACCTGGTCGCCGCCTACAGCGCCGACGATGCCTACGGTTTCGTGCTCGACGTGCTGGATCGGCGCTACCCCACCGGCTCGTTCCTGGTCGAGCAGAGCGTCGCCAAGGCGAGCCAGAACTGCTTCGACCTCTTCTTGCCGCAGCAGCTGCGTGGCAACGCCGCCATGGTGCTCGATCGTCTGGAGGTGATCGTGCACGAATGCGGGCACCTCTACGATTGGGCGATGTCCGATTTCGGCAGCAGTTACTACCACATCGCCGACGGCGTCACGCGTTCCTGCCCGGGTGCCAAGCACCAGGGCGCCAACAAGACCGTCGCGCGCAGCTTGCTCAACAACGACGCGTATTCGGCCCTGCGTCCGCCCTGCAAATCCGGCAAGAAGGGCACGCACGGCTGCGATTCCTACGCCGACATCTACCTCGACGGCGACCCGACCGACGCCAAGTTCGAGTCCGGCGATCAGGGCTTCGCGACGCTGCACGAGGAGACGGTGCAATACGTGCACTCGCTCGCCGTGAAGATGGGCATGGCGGACAAGATCGTGGGCAAGACCAGCGCGCGCGACGGCATCCTGACCTTCCTCTGGTATACGATGCGCTACCTGCACATGGTGCGGCTCGAGTACCCGGACAGCTACTCCGTCATCGCGAGCAACGCTTGCTGGCGTGAGGCCGTGTTGCTCACCTGGGGCCGCGCGTGGCACCTGATCGAGGCGAGCAAGGGCAACGGCGGGCTCGGCATCGACGACGCCAAGCTCTTCGAGCTCGTCGCCGAGCCCGCGCTGCTCGACGAGATCGCTCGCCTCCGCGCGGCGCACGGATGCGGTGGCTAGCGCCGCGGCAATTCCACCCGACTTCCAGCGCACCAGCGGTCGCGCGCGTGAAAAGACGCCGGGCGGACCGTCACGACTCGCGGCGCGGTCGCGGCTTGCCG
The DNA here is from genome assembly GCA_041163625.1 of Pseudomonadota bacterium. Lineage (GTDB taxonomy): Bacteria > Myxococcota_A > UBA9042 > UBA9042 > UBA9042 > JACKFC01. The sequence goes on from JBEARB010000008.1 coordinate 8,224, forward strand.
TGAACGGCGCTGCGAGCAGGGCGCCTGCATCGTCGCTGACCTCGCCGACGGCACGGTCTGCGCCGACGGGAGCTGCGGCGCTGCCGGTGCGGTCGGGCCCTCGACCTGCGCGGCCGGCAGTTGCGTGGCGCCGGCGGCCGTGCCGTGCACCGGGACGGTGTGCGCGCCGGCGAGCTGCGACCCCAGCACCGGCTGTGGCAGCGTGCCGGTCGCCGACGGTCAGCCCTGCGACGCGGACGGCTCGGCTTGTACCGCCGGTGACCAATGCAAGGCCGGCGTCTGCACCCTCGGCGCGGCCAAGGTCTGCGACGACGGCAACGTCTGCACCACCGACGCCTGCGATCCCGCGACCGGCGATTGCGCCTTCACCGAGGCGGCAGCGGCGTGCGACGACGGCAACGCCTGCACCAGTGACGACGCTTGCGCCGCGGGCGTCTGGCTCAAGCCACTGCGGCGATCGTCGGGTGGGGCTTCAGGCGACGACGCCGAGCGCGCGATCTCGGCGGCGCCGTCGTCGACGGCCAGCTTGCGTGGCAGCCGGATCTGCAGGTGGTGATGGCCGTTGCGCTGCGCCTCCATGCGGCCACCGAGCGCAGCGACGATACGGCCGAGGGCGTCGCCGAGAGCAGGTTGCTGAAGACCTCTTCACTCGCCTTGAGCTCACGGGCCGTGCGATCCAGGGCGCTCCGCGACGCCGCGAGGGCTGCCGCGCGGCTGCGCGCGACTTCACCGAGGCGCTGCGCTTCGGACCGCAGCAACTCGCTGTGCCGAACGTCGCTGGTGACGTCGCGCACGACCAGCACCATCTGCGAGGACCTCGGGGCTCCCGTCGTCCCCCGCATCGAGAGCCGCAGCCAACGCGGTTCGCCGCGGACGAGCAGCGCGACATCGGTGGGTGCCGGCAAGGCATGGCGCAGTCGGGCGTCCTGCACGGAGTCGTGCAATGCGGTCAGTTCGTTCAGCGAAGTCGGGCCGCCGGCCGAGTCGCTCAGGCTCTCGCTGAGCGAGCATCCGAGTAGCCGCGGGAACGAGTCGTTCTCCGCGACCACCGCGCCGTCGGTGTCGAGGATGGCGACTCCGTCTTCGAGGGTCGCGAAGACCGCCGCCAAGCGCTCGCGCTCGTTGGTCTGGGCGGCTTGCAGCGCGGCGCGCGTGCGCGCGTCTTCGACACCGATCAGGAACTGCGCGCAGATCAGGTTCAGTCCAGCGAGATCCTCGATGCTATCAAAGTCGTAGCCGCCATCGCGGCTGGCCAGACCGACCATGCCGATGCGCTCGTCGCCGGCGTAGATCGGCTCGCCCAAGAAGTTGTGCATGGCGGGGTGGCCGTTCGGTCGTCCGCCGGCACGACGGTCGCTCTCGACGTGATTGGCCACGATCCGCTCGCCTGTGCGCAGCGTATGGCCGAAGAGCGTGTTCTGGTTCCGGAACTCGATCCCCTCGCCGAGCGTCCGGCGCCAGAGGTCGCGGCCGTCTTCGTCCCAGGCGATGTTGGGGGCGCGCGCGAGAGCAGGTAGCGCTGACCGACTTCCGGATCGCAGCGCACCTCGGCGATGTAGCCGTAGCCACTGCGCGTCGTGCGCAGATAGGTGTCGAGCAGTCGGGAGAACGCCAAATGAGGTACGTTCTTCAGGAAGGCCTGTTGGGCTGCCACCAGCGTATCGACGAGTTCTCGGGGCATCCGACTCAGCGTGCTCTCGCTCTCAGTGGGCCTCGGCGCTCGGCAACGAGGACGCTTCCATCGCGTACCGCTCGAGCAGTCCGTGCCGCGAGATGCGGTGGACCAAGTCGGTGACGGTGTCGCTGGCGGTCTTGTTGAGGATGCGCTGCCGGTGCACGGCGACCGTTCGGTGCGAGATGTCGACCATCTCACCGACCGTCTTGTTGCGGTGGCCATGCGCGAGCAGCACCAAGATCTCCCGCTCGCGGGGGGTGAGCGTCTCGAGTTGCTCGATCAATTCCTCGCGCTCGGCGTCGCCCATCATCCGACGGCGCGACTCCTCGAGCGCCTCGTCGACGGTGCGCAGCAGCGCGTCGGTCCGCACGGGCTTCTCCAACATGGTCAGGGCACCTGCCTGCACAGCTCGCACCGCCAGCGGAATGTCACCGTGCGCGGTGACCACCACGACCGGGAGTCGGAGGGCATCGGCGTGGCTCTCGAGCAAGGCCATGCCGCCCATGCCCGGCATTCGCAGGTCGAGCAAGATGACGCCCGGGCTCCGCTGCTCTGCCGACAAGAGGAAGGATTCGGCGTCGGGCCAGGTCTCGACGCGGTAGCCGTGGCCTTCGAGCAACCACTGGCTCGAAGCCCGGACCATCTCATCGTCGTCTACCACGTGGACCATCGCTGCTTGTGCCATGCCGCACCTCTCCAGTCTGTCTCTGGACCATCGTTCGGGTCCCTTCGGCCAGAGTTGGCGAATCCTGCGTTCACCGCAAGGTCGAATGCTCTCCAAGACGTAGGTGATTAGATGTATTGGCGGGACGAAGGGAATCCCGTCCACTCCCTTTTGTCCCGTTCGGCCCCGAAAGAACGGCACCCAGGAGTTTCCTCCATGAGCGAGCGCCCTCCCCCTCGCGTGCACGACCCCGAGTTGCTGCGCGAGATCGCGAAGTGGGCCGGCACGTCCGTCGACGACGCTGCCCCTGCGAACGACCGCCTCGCCGAGCGAGAGAACAGCGAGATCTTCCGCATCGCCATCGAGCAAGCGGGCGACGGCATCGCGCTGACCGATAATCAGGGCCGCTTCGTCTTCATGAATGAGCTGCACGCCACCATGTTCGGCTACGAGAACAAGGACGCTTTGCTCGGCCTGCCCTGGTCGGTCCTGTACATGCCGGAAGAGATGGAACGATTCGCGGGGGAGGTCTTCCCCCTCCTCGACGGCCCCGGCAAGCGCTGGCGCGGCAACGCCTATGGCGTGGCCAAGGATGGTCGCACCGTGCGGCAGGAGGTCTCGCTGACCATCCTGCAGACCGGCGGCATCCTCTGCATCACGCGCGACATCGGTGCCCGCATCGACGCCGATTCTCAGCGCCGCCGCCTGATGGCGGATCTCGACCGGGCCCAGCGCATGCAGTCGGTCGGGGCGGTGGCCAGCGGCCTCGGCCACGACCTCTGCAACATCCTCACCGCCGTCGGCAGCGTCATCGACTTGGAGCGGTCCGGCGGTGCCGACCCGGCCGACAGTTCGCAACGCCTCGATTCGTTGCGTCAGTGGATCGACCAGGCGACTCGACTCGCGCAGCGTCTGCACCGGCTCGGCACGACGGGCGCCACCATCGGCGGCCGCACCGAGCTGGGCGCCTCCGTCGAATCGGCCGTCGAGCTCGTGCGCTCGGGCCTCGGTCCCGACACGCGGGTGCAGGTGCGCGCCACGGACCAGCTCGCCTCGGTGCCCGTGGACGATTCCACCGTCGCGCAGATCTTGGTCAACCTCGTCGTCAACGCGCGCGACGCCGGCAAGCCCGGATCTCCGATCGCGATCGAGGTCGCGGCACCCAAGGCGGCATCGACGTTCAGCTCTCCCTTCGCCGACCTCGCGCCCGCACGCCTCCATCGCGTCTCCGCCGGCACCATGCCGCGTGGCGAGGTGGCGCTGCTGCGCGTGGTCGATCAGGGCACCGGCATCGCACCCGAGTTCCTCGACCGCGTGCTCGAGCCCTTCTTCACGACCAAGTCCGAGGGCAAAGGCACCGGTCTCGGCCTGCCGACCGTCGTGGCCGCGGTGCGCGACGCCGGCGGTCTGCTCGAGATCTACAGCGCCGAGGGCGTCGGCACCGAGGTCCGCGTCTGGTTGCCGCGGCTCGGCGCTACGCCGATGGAGCTGATCGACGCGGGCGAGATCGTGGTCAGCGTGGCCGACCACGAGCTCGCGCGCGCCATCGACGCCAGCCTGAGCGCTGCCGGCGCGAGTCTGCGTTGTTGCAGCGCCCACCACGCACTGCTCGAGCGGCTCGGTCAGAGCAAGCCGATCGCGGCCATCTTGGTGGACGTGGCGACCCTGCCCGAGCCGGTGGGAATGCGCTTGGACATGTTGCGTACGCTCGGCGACGGGCGTCCGCTGGTGGCGATCGTGGGCGAAGCCGTCGACGACGCCCGCGTCGCGGCGCTGAAGGAGCGCTGCGACGGTGTGCTCCGTCAACCCTTCTCGGGTGACCGCTTGGTACGTGCGCTCACCGAGATCCTCGCCCGGCGGGTGCCGGTCCGGACCAGCAATGCGCGCGCAGCCTGACGATTGCTCGAGTCCATTTTTGGACTCAAGCGGTTGCGCTGTTCCATGCTCGCAACGTCGTAGCCGGAATCGTGCGTGAGGCATCCCGTGAACGAACTTCAACCGACAGATAGTGCACAAGCCGTCCTGCCGCAGGGTACGCGCATCGGCGAGTCGTACGTCGTCGTACGATTGCTCGGCGAGGGCGGTTCCGGGCAAGTCTATCTGTGCCGCGACGAGTGGCTGGACCGGCACGTCGCGATCAAGCTCTTCCACCGTGAAAGCGACGTAGCGGCGTTCGAAGCCGAGCTCGACGCGTTGGTCGCGCTGAACCACCCGAACTTGCTCTCGGTCTTCGACCGAGGCTTGCACCGCGACAGCCGCAACTACATCGTCACCGCCTTCATCGCCGGTCCGAGTCTGCGTGATCTCTTGGTCAGTGACGGAGCCTTCGGCTACGCCGAGACCCATCGATTGCTCCGCGACCTCGCGTCCGGCCTCGAGGCGCTGCATCGGCGCGGCATCGTGCACGGCGACCTCAAGCCCGAGAACGTACTGCTGCGCCCGCTGCACGACGCGCACTATGCGCCCGTCATCATCGATCTCGGTTTCTCCGGTCAACGTGATTCTCGCCCAGAGCGTCTCGCCGCGAGCCCCGCCTATGTCGCGCCAGAGCGCTTGGTGGGGGGCTCGATGGGGCCCGCCTGCGATATCTATGCGCTGGCATTGATCGCCTTCGAGATGATCACGGGCGGCGCGCCGATGGCGCGTAACGATCTCGCGGCGACCGTGCACGCGCACCTCAGCGCTCAGCGTCCGACGTTGCCGCACCGCGGTGCCGAGGCTGCCTGGCCGGACGGCCTGGAGTCGGCGCTGCAGACCGGCATGGCGCTCGATCCGAACCGCCGTCCGCGTTCCGCAACGGCATTGGTCGAGTCCATCCATCGCGCGCTCGAGCCGCACCTGGTCGATGTCGTCTCCGCCCGCTGTCCGAGCTGTGCGCGCGCCAACATCGACGCCGGCGACTATTGCTCCGACTGCGGCGTGCAGGCTTTACCGACGCGATGCCCGAGCTGCGGCAATACCACCGACCCTTGCACCTCGACTCGCTGCCTGCATTGCGACCGCTCGCTGTTCTCGCAACGTCCACCGAGGCGCCAGACCAAACAGCGTCGTGCGGCCCGGCTCGGCACCCGCGCGATCCTCGTCGCGCTGGGTGACGCCTTCGAGCGCGTCGAGGCGCGCTTCGCGCTCGAGTCCGAGATTCGCCGCGCCGGAGGCCAGTTGCTCGGTCAGGTCGGCACGCAATTCGTGGCGGTGTTCGAGCGCACCCGCGGCGTGCCGACCGCGGCGCAACAGGCGATGCGCGTTGCGTGCGTGGTGCATCAGCGCGTGCTGCAGTCGCTCGAGCTCCCCGACGGGGCTCTGACCATGTCGGTCGAATGCGGCTCGGAAGAGAGCGGCGGGATCGGCGTTTCGCACGGCAAGCTCCAACTCGATCAGCAGGCCGCGCAGGAGGCGATTCGCTTGGCATGGAGCGCGCACTTGCGCGGCGTCGGTGGCGTCTGGGTCGGCACTCGGGCGACGCGTCTGCTGCCGCCCGGCTCGGCGACCGAGCGCACGAACGGCGACGTTCGGCTGCAGTCGCTCGGTAGCGCCATCCTGCGGATCCCGACCCGAACGGTCGACCACGTCGCGCGCGCGCGGGAGGCGCAAGGCAGCAATGGGGCGGCTGCCGTCATCTTGGCTGCCACCACTTCCGAGTCGCGCAGCCGCGCAGTCACGGAGTTCGCCCGGCTCTGGGTGGAGCAATCCGACGTCGCGCATTTCTTGGTGCCCGGACGCGGGCATCGCTCCCGTCCGTTGGGGCTGGCCAAGAGTCTGCTCCGCAATGCGCTGGCCGACCAGCCCGAGCGCGCCGACCGTGCCCGCCGGGTGGCAGAGGTGCTCACGCGAGCCGGCGATACGCGCGACCGCGCCAGAAGCGATGCCCACATCGTCCTTCGTTCGCTGGATGACGCCTCGGACGAAGCGGAACTGGGCTTGGTCGAGGGCGGTCTCTCGGCCATCCTCTGGCGTGCCGCCGACGGATTGTTGCCGGAGCGGTTGATCTTGGCCGTCGAGGAGGCGTCGGCCCTCTCGACGTACGAGGCGACGCAGCTCCTTCGGATCGTCGAGCGCCGCGGTCAGGGCTCGTGTTTGGTCGTCGGCTGCCATTCCCCGCTGCCCGACAGCCCGCTGCACGCTCGCTTCCTCGTCATCGACACAGAGGTCGAGCTCGAGGATGGTGGCTACGCGGTGCTGACCGCGGCGTTGCCGGGTCTCACGCGCATTCCCGGGCTCGCCGACGTCCTGCCGCGGCTCACCGGCGGGCGGGCTTCGGCCGTTCGCGAGTTCTTCACCCTGGCGACGCACTTGGCGACGCAGTCGACCGAGCCCGCGCGACTCGCCGAGATCGTGCACGAGCTCGCCGCCGATCCAGATACCCTGCGCGCCGCTCACCTCGCGTTGTTGAACGCGGATGAGTCGCGCTGCCTCCGCGCGGTCGCGGCCGTCGGACAAGATGCGATGTACTCCGTCGTCGCCGCGATGCTGAGCGACATCGACGTTGCGGGGTGCTTCGAAGTGCTCTCGGGGCTCGGATTCGTCGAGATCGACTACAGCCGATACGACGGCGACGAGGTGGCCATCTCCGTCCGCGATCCCGGCCTCGAGGCCTGGATTCGCGAGGAATTCTCAGACGAATCCAGGCAGGTGCGGCGCTCCGTTCGACAGCTTTGCCAAGCAGGCCACGCGCAGCTCTCGATCGATCTCGGTTGCCGGTTCGCAGTCTTGGTCGCCGAGGACGGGGACACGCTCGAAGCGGTCCGTCTGTTGCTTCACGCCGCCAACATGACGCGCCACGACGACCCCTGGTTGGCGTTGAAGATCTTGCAACAGGCCGCGAGTCGCATCTCTGCCTCGGACGCGCGCGGTTCCTTGCTCGGTCGTTCGCTCGCGCTCGAGGTCTCCTTCGCGGAGGTGCAGGTGGCCGCCCTGTACGCCGATCCCGAACCGGTGCTCGCGCGCTGTGACGAGCTCCAACAGCAATCGCTCGACGTGGTCGAGCAGGCGCAGATCGACCGGGCACGGGCATTGGTGCTGCGCCGCCTCGGTTGGTCGACCGAAGCGATCCCCGTGCTCGAGCGTGCCATCCGCGTGCTCGCGCAGCACGAACACGAGGAATCGGTTTTCGCAGATCTCTGCGAGACACTTGCCGAGCTGCACTTCGAGCACGGCGCATTCGACGACGTCCGACGTGTCGTCCGGCTCTATTTCGCCGCGACCGGCGCAGGACCCTTCGTCGCGGGGCCGCAAGCGCGGGTCACGTCGACGGGTGGAACCGGCGCGACCTCGGTGTACGACGCCAACACCGACACTTTTGGTGTGGTCGAGCAGGCCGACGAGCGTCACGTGCAGCGCGCGAATTTGCGGATGCGCTTGCTCTTGGCGCAAGCGTCGCTGCGTCTCGGTCAGCTCGCCCAGGCCGAGCGAGAGCTCCAGGCCGTCCGCGCCCAGCTGCCTGCGTTGACTGGTACTCCGGTCGAAGCGGACGTCGACCGCGCCGTCGCTGCGTTCGAGCACGCCAACGGACATGGCGCAGCCGCAATCGAGGCCGCGTGGCGCGCGGCGCGGGGCTATTGGCGCCTCGGCCGCGACGACGACGCCGCAGCGACGCTGCTCTGGCTCCTCGAATCCCTGGATTGCGGGGAGGACCGGCGCCAGCGGTTCCTGACCAGCCTCGTAGCCCTGCATCCCGAGCGACCGGACATTCGCCGGCGGGTGCGGTCACAGACCTCTTCTGTCCGCGGCCCAGGGCGTTGGATCGCCGTCACTGACCCACAACTGGGGCGTTCGTCGCGGCCCTCCCGTTCGACGCACCCAGAAGCGAGAGTAAACGCATGAATCCTTGGACGCGAATCGCCGGCTATGCGGGCTTAGCTCCCGTCATCCACGACTTCTACGAGCGTGTCCTGCTCGAGCCCACGCTGGCACCGTACTTCACGGGGGTCGACACCGCCGCACTGGTCGACCATCAGGTGAAGTTCGTCGGCACCGTCATCGGCGGGCCCGACAACTACAAGGGGCGCTCGATTCGTGACGCGCACCGAGGCTTGGCGATCGACCGCGCGGCGTTCGAGGCCGTCGCGGGATTGCTCCGCGACACGCTGGAAGACCACGGTTGGCCCGAAGCCGAGATCGAGGACCTCCTCGCGGCCGTGGCCAGCCTCGTTGACGAGGTCGTCGAGGAGCCCCTAGACATTGCCCCGGCAGTGGAGGAGTCGCCGTGAATCGGGAAGACGTCGCCGCGCAGCATCATCTCGTCGACGCGATCGAATACGCCGTCGCGTTGGTCGACGAGGAGACGCTGACCTTCACTTGGGTCAACGCCACCATGGCAGGGTGGACGGGCTTCGGTGCCGGCGACCCCATGGTCGCCCTCTCGCGCAATATCCGCGAAGATGCTGTCCGTTCCCGGATGTTACGACGCGCGCCGATCCGTTTCGAGGGGTTGTACAGCGAGAACCATCACCACCGAGCGGTGGGCTGGAGCCTGCGTCAGCTACCGGGTCTTCGGTCCTGGCTGCTCGAGGGCCGTGACGACACGCGGTTGCGGCGCGAGCGGGCCATCGCGCAGGCCTACGTCGAGGAGCGTTTGCGCGAACAAAGCGCCGCATCCACCGACGACGCGCACGCCTACGGCGACGACCTCGTCGAGGGCCTCGTGCTCGCACGCGGCGCCGAGCTGCGCCGCTGCGCGATGTTGCCCCTCGCCGTGGCGATTCGCTGGGCGGACGCGCCGGCCGGCGCCCCGTTGATCGCCGCGATGAGCGAGATCGGGCTCGAGCTCGTCGCGCGCGGCGGACACACGCTCATCGGTCTTCTACCCGTGGCGTCCAGTGATCCACTCGCAGTCTCCGAGGCACTGAACGCGCTCGCCGCGCGACTCGCATCCGACGCATTGCGGGTCATCGGAATCGCTGCCGCGGTCAACCTCGGTCCTGTTCCGGACGACGTGGTCTCGGACACGCCAGGCGAGACCGCGGGCGCCTTGCTGCAACTGCTCGCCGCCAGTCGACTCGGCGATCTCGTCATCAGCGCGCGGCTCGGTCGCCATTGCGGCTGCGATTCGAGCGTGCGGCTCCTGCCGTACGGCGGCCTGCCGTGGACCGGCGAGTGCGGGGCGACGCGCTCGCGTCCGCGGTCGGCCTAGAGACTCGACCAGAAAATGCAGCGTCGCATTTTCTGGCCGAGTCTCTCGTCTGTTGTTTGGGTGGCTAGGCGCCCCCTGGTCGCGAGAAGCGCGGTTCTCGCGAACCATCCCCCTCCACGAGCCGCGACCCAAATATCGCCCCTGGCGATTTTTTGATCGCGTCTCTAGCGCTGGTCGTTCGACGCCGTCAGCCTCCGTCGCCCCCCGCTCCATCCGCAGCGATGCGGTCGAGCAGCGCTCGCACCTGTTCCACGTCGCAGCCATCGAGTTGGACCAAGCCGTCGGCCAACACGGCGGTCGCAACCGGCGCCCGCTCGCACCGTGACAAGCATCCGCGCGGGACCAGATCGAAGGCCAGTTGACCGGCGCTGATGCGCGCTCGGCGAAGTTGGAGCAGGGCCTCGATTCGCTCCGCCGCGCCCCACAGTTGGCACCGGCCACAACAGACCCCGATCGCGATCGGATGCTCGCGCTGCACTTGCACCATCGGTTGCATGCCGAGCGCGACCCACGCGTGGGCCCGCGGAACCCCGGCGCGCTCTGCGACCGCGTCGACATCGTCGGCACGCCGCGGCTCGGGTAGCGCGTCGAGCGCCTCGGCCAGAGGCCAGAGCACATCGAAATCGATGGCGGCGTGGGGCGGTTCGTGCAACGTCATGCGGACCTCGTCTCGGCCGGTGTCGGCTCGCGGACGCACCAATGTTCCACGTGGAGCAGCGCGGGCACCACCCCCTTGCCGAGCAGGTTCGCGGGATCACCCGCCCGCAGTTGGCTGTGGTGCGCTGCGAGCGCCGCCCGTTTGCGGGCGACCGCGGCGGCGTCCAGGGCGATGGCGCGCGTGCCATGCAGCGCAGTGCCGAGCGAGGCATCCGCTACCGAGGGGTCGAGGATGCTCGCGCCTCCCGGGACGCGTCGGAGCAGGCGCAGTAGCGGCGCGAAGACGCCCGGGGCGAACGCCGTCTGCCACAAGGTTGGCTGGGGCGTTCCCGACCAGTTCTCCCAACAGGACGCGAGCGCCCGCGCCAACGCCAGATGGTCCCGGTGTGGATAGCCTCCGTCGAGGCCGAAGCCGAGCAGGATGTCGGGCGCGAGCGGCGTCAGGGCGGCCTGCAGGCGGGCGGGCAGATCGCTGCGCGCGTCGAGTCGACCATCGCCGAGGCCGAGAAAGGTGGGCTTGTGGAGGCCGAGTCGGGCCGACGCGTCGACCGCTTCGGCCCGCCGGACCGCGGCGAGCCCAGCGCCGCTTCGAAGAGCACCGGTCCAATCGGCACCGGCCTCACCGTCGGTGGCGAAGACGACCTGCACGTGCGCCCCAGCGTCGGCGAAGGCGGCGAGCGTGCCGCCCGCGGCCCACGCCTCGTCGTCCGGGTGTGGGAAGACACCGACAACGCGACCCACCACCGGCAGCGTGCGCGCCCTCGACGAACCCACCTCAGGCCAGACCACGCTTGCGCCTGACCGCGGCCGGTAGGCCGGATTCGTAGTGGGCGAGGAAGCGCTCGACCGGCACCGACGCGATCGTGTCGGCTACGACCTCGAGCGGCAGATCGTCGAAATGCTTGGGCTTGATACGAACGCAGCCCTTGCCCATGTCGAGCTTGCGGCCGCTCTCGCTCCAGGCTTGCACGAAGCGCTTCTGGATCTCGGCGTCGACGTAGATGCAGAAGAGGTACAGTCCGACGTGTCCTTTTTGCGAGCCGATGCTGGCGAAGGGCACGGGCTGACGCGGATCGCAGTGATAGCCGTAGGCGTAGCGCTCGTGCGGAACGAAGTAGCCGAGCATCCCGTATTGGATGCCTTCGGCGTAGCCATCGGGGAGGGCTGCGGCGATGGCGTCGCGAAGCGCGCGTACGACGGGGCGGCGGTCCTCGGGCAGGGCGTCGAGGTAGGCAGCGACGGCGACGCTCGGTGGGGGAGCGGTGTTCTTCGGTGGGCGGGTCATCGGGGTCTCCGGTTTCGAGGGTCCCAGTGTTCGCGGCTGGCGGCGCCGCGCGCAAGTCTTGCGTGACGCAGAGATGGAGCCGGCAGGCTTGCCAGCGCGCCGGTCGGATCGCAGGCTGACCGCCGCAACCCACGGCGGAGGAAATGATGAGCGTCCATGAGAAGTCCTACGAGAACGAGACGGTGCTGGGCCTGCTCGGCCAGATCTACAAGGCCGAGATCTCGGGCGTGAATCGCTACCTGCACTACTCCTTCATGATCATGGGCTACAACCGCATCCCGATCCAGAAGTGGTTCCGCGACAACGCGCAGGAGGCGATGGACCACGCGATCCAGGTCGGCGAGAAGCTCACCTCGCTCGGCGGCCACCCGCCGCTGGTCTCGCAGCAACTCGAAGAGGGCCACGTCCATACCGTGCAGCAACTGCTCGAGGAGAGCCTCGCCTTCGAGGAGGCGGCCATCGTGCTCTACAAGAAGCTCAGCGTCGTCGCCGCCGAGCTCGAGGACATCGCCCTCGAGGAGATGGCGCGCGAGTTCGTCCGCACCGAGATCGAGCACGCCGATGAGGTGCGCAAGATGCTGCGGCGCCCGGACGCGGCTTAGCGTCGCCGTCCTACCATCGCCGCAGACGCGTTCTCGTCGCGGGGGGGCGTGGGCGAGCCTGATCTCGTCGATTCGGTCGCATCGTCGTTCGTCGGCCCGGTACGTTCGCGGTCCGAGGCTCTGCTGCGCCGCGCTGCGGATTCTGCGAGGCGTGCCACGATCGCAGCCCTAGAGACGCGACCAGAACATGCAGCTTCGCATTTTCTGGCCGAGTCTCTCGTCTGTTGTTTGGGGGGCTAGGCGCCCCCTGGTCGCGAGAAGCGCGGTTCTCGCGAACCATCCCCCTCCACGAGCCGCGACCAACATATCGCCCCTCGCGATTTTTGGATCGCGTCTCTAGACCGAAGTGCTCGACCTGCTCTGGCGCGACGGCCCGGCCACGCCCGGGGCGGTGCACGAGGCGGTCGGTGCGGCGCGGGGCATCTCGCCCAACACCGTCGCCTCTGCCATGAAGCGGCTGCACGAGAAGGGATTGCTCGCGCGCGAGAAGGTCAGCTACGCCTACCGGTACGCGGGGGCCCGCTCGCGGTCGCCTTCGGCGCGCTCTTGCTGCACGACGCCTGCGAGCTCGTGCTCACGGAGCTCTTGCATTGAGGTCGCTGCTGCTCTGGGCGGTCGCCGCTGCCACGTTGGCGTTGCCGAGCTCGGCCGCGTCGCAGGCGGGCACGCCGGTCGCGGATGTCGTGCGCTGCGCGCTCACCCAGCCCTCGCGCGGCCAACGGCTGCGCGCCGCGTTGCAGGCGGTGGATGCGGCCACGCGACCGGCCACCCGGCGCGATCTGCCGACGTTGGACGCCACCCACGACCACGTCTTCGGCAACAGCAACGTCGGCGCTCCTCTTCGGCCTGCTCGTCGTGGTTGGCGTGCTGCTGCTCCTACAACTCGCGCTCGGCACCTGGCGCGACGCGCTGCTGGTGATGATCAACCTGCCGCTGGCGCTCATCGGCGGCGTCGCCGGAGTGCTGGTCTCGGGTGGCGTGCTCTCGATCGCCTCGATCATCGGCCTCATCACCCTCTCTCCCATATCCGCCACGTCGCGGACAGCGCGCCCGAGCGGCCGACGATCGAGGCGGTGATCCAGGGTTCGAGCGAGCGTTTGGTGCCGATCTTGATGACGGCGCTGGCCTCGGCGCTCGGCTTGCTGCCCATCGTCCTCGCCGCGGGGCAGCCCGGCAGCGAGATCCAAGCGCCGATGGCCTGGGTCATCCTCACGGGCCTGGGCAGCGCGACGGTCCTGAACATGCTGGTCGTCCCCGCCGTCATGCTGCGCTACGGTCTGCAGCGCACGCCCGAAGCCTGAGGCGTCGACCCGGAGCGCATCGATGCAACGCTGGGACTGTCTCGACCGCGCTCCCGTCCACGAGGGCGACGACGTCCTCGAGCTCTGGCAGCGCGGCAACGAGTTCTCCATTCGCCTGCAACGCGGCGGCGAGCTGATGAACAGCCGCGCCTTCGGCAGCGAGCGCGAGCTCGCCCGCCTCGGCCTGCAACCGCTCGCCGACCGACCCGCCGCCCGCGTCCTGGTCGGCGGCCTCGGCCTCGGCCATACCCTCGCCGCCGCCCTCGCCGCGCTCGGCCCCGACGCGCGTGTCCACGTCGCCGAGCTCTCCGCCGCCGTCGTCGCCTGGAACCGCGGCCCGCTCGGCCCGCTCGCCGGCGCGCCGCTGCTCGATGAACGCGCGAGCGTCGAGACCATCGACGTCGGCGCCTGCCTGCGAGCCGCCGCCGGCGTGTGGGACGCCGTCCTGCTCGACGTCGACAACGGCCCCGACGGCCTCACCCGCGCCGGCAACGACGCGCTCTACAGCGCCGAGGGTTTGCTGCGGGCGTGGCGCGCGCTGCGTCCGGGCGGGGTGCTCGCGGTCTGGTCGGCGCATCCGAGCCCGGCGTTCCGCAAGCGCATGGAGCGCGCCGGATTCGCGGTGCAGGAGCACGTCGCGCGGGCGCGCGGTGGCGGCACCGGGGCGCGGCATCGGATCTGGGTCGGGCGTCGGAGCAATGGCTAAAGAGGGCTCAAGACGGCTAGCCGGCCAAGCGCACGGCGGCGCGGCCGTCCGCCTCGACGACGCCGACCCGCCCGGCCACGGGCGCCGCGCCCGGCTCGGCTTCCGCCGGCAAGAACTCGACCGCCTCGAACGAGGCCAAGGGCGGCTCGCAGCGCAGCCAGACCACACCGTCGGCGCGGCCGACCAAGCGACCGGCGATTGGTGTGTCGAGCCGGCGCTTGCCCTCGTAGCGCCAGACCTGCACCGGCTCGTCGTGCAGCGTCGCCGGCGCGGTCGCCAGCGTCGGCAGCCGCCACCAGGTGCCGGCGGCGTCCCTGGCGGCGCGCACGTCGTAGACCTCGAGCGCGCCGCTGCCCTTGACCTCGGCGTGCATCGGGCCGACCACCTCGACGTCGTCGCCGAGCGCCTCGCGCAGGGCGGCCGAGATGAGCACCTGGCCGCGGCCGGTGAGCCCCTCGATGCGCGCGGCGCGGTTGACCACGTCGCCGACCGCGCCGTATTTGCGCCGCTTGCCGCCGCCGAGGCTGCCGACGATGGCCTCGCCGACGTCCAGGCCGACGCCCATGCCGAGCGGCGGCGGCAGGCGCAGCACCATCGCGACGGCGGTGACGACGGCGCGGCGGGGATCGTCGTCGCGGCCGACCGGGGCGCCGAAGAGCGCGAGCACGGCGTCGCCGAGCAGCTCGGCCACGGTGCCGTCGCGGGCCAGGACCTCGTCGGTCAGCGCGCCGAGCGCCTCGTTCAGCGCCGCGATGGTGCGTTCCGGGCCGAGTTGCCGCGACCAGGTCGAGAACCCGCGCAGATCCGCCATCAGCACGGTGATCGTGCGCAGCTCGCCCGGCAGATCCAAGCCCTCGGGTCGGGCCGCCAACTCGCGTGCCACCTCCGGCGAGAGGTAGGCGTCGAGCGCCCCGCGCAGCCGCTCGCGTTGGCGCAGCCCGGCGACCATCGCGTTCATCGCCGCGCCGAGGCGGGCCAGCTCGTCGCGGCCGCGCTCGCCGAAGCGGGTGTCGAGCTCGCCCTCGCCGACCCGGCGCGCGGCGTCGGCGAGCAGCTCCAGCGGCCGGCCGATGCGTCGGCCCAGCAGGCGCGCCGCCAACGCCGCGAGCAGCACGCCGAGCAGCAGCGCGGTCGCCGCATGCCGCAGCGTCGTCGCCAACGCGATCTGCTGCGCGCTGCGCTCGCGCTCGAGCCGCTCGGCCTCCGCGCGGCCGCTGACCTGCACCCGCAACCCGCCGACCAAGCGGCCTTCGCGGAAGATCGGCAGCACCAAATCCGCGCTCGGCACGCTGCCCTGCCAGCCCAGCCGCACGTCGGCCCGCCGCAGGCCGATGCGCTGCGCCAGCGCCGGCTCGGCCGGCCGCGCCGGCTGCGCGTCGACGAAGAGCGCGTCGCGCGCCGAGAGCACGAGCGAGCCGTCGCGGTCGCGCACCTCGAGCGCCGAGACGTCGTCGTGGAAGCGCCCCGCCAGCAGCAGCTGCCGCATCGACGCGGCGGCCGGGCGGTCATGGCCCAGCGTCACGCCGAGCGGCAGCGCGCTGTCGACGCCCTCGATGTCCAGCAGCAGCGCCGCCGAGAGCCCGAGCCCCTTGCCGAGCGCCTCGGCGCGCCCGCGTAGCTGCCGCTGCAGCTCGACCTGCTGCTCGCGGAAGCGCGCCTCGATGGCGTCGAGCTGCACCGCGGTGCCGAAGCCGGCGGCGGCGACCAGCAACGCGGCGGCGAGTAGGCCGGCGCCCAGGCCCAGCCGCACGGCGAGGCTGCGGTGCGTGCGGCGCTCGCTGAGCAGGAGCAGGCCGAGCAGACCGAGCGCGAGCAGCGCGGCGGCGGCGGCGAGGCGGCGGCTCCATTGCGTGCGGCTGCCCGGCGGCGGCGGCAGCGAATCGGCGTCGGCGAGGGTGGCGGCGTCGGCCATCGCGGCGACTTCGATCGCCTCGTCGGCGAGCAGCGCGGCGATCTGGGTGGCGGCGTCGGCGAGCGGCAGCGCGGCGGGCTCTCGGCCGTCGAGGATGCGGACCAGCGCGTGCTCGAAGGCGACGCCGACGTCGCGCTCGGCCATCACGCGGGCGCGGTTGCGGCCGAGCGAGAGCGTCCCGAGGGCCTCGCGCAGCGTGCGGTCGCCCTGCAACAAGGCCGGATCTCCGGCCACCGAGCGCAACGCCGGCAGCTCGCCCTTCATGCCGAGGCGGGCGCGGGCGGCGTCGGGGCCGGTCAGCGCGCGCACGACCTCGACGGCGGCCTCGGGATGCCGGCTCGCGGCGCTGACGGCGAAATACCAGATGCCGAGGTTGCTGCTGCCGGGGCGGTCGGCGTCCAGGCCGGGGATCGGCGCGACGCCGATCTTGCCGCGCACCCGGCTGCCTTCGTCTTCGAGCACGCCGAGCCGGCCGGTCCACAAGATCGCGAACGCCGCCTCGCCGTCCCGGAATTGCTGCTCCGAATAGCCGTAGCTGCGGCTCGCCGGGCCGCGCATCAAATCCGCCGCGATCGGCGCGTGCGGGCCGCGCTGCATCGCCGCGAGCGCGTCGAGCACCTCGGCGCAGCGCGGCGCTCGCAAGCCCGCGCCGCCGCCTTCGGCCAGCAGCTCGCAGCCCGACGCCCAGAGCATCGGGTAGATATCGTTGCGCAAGAACATCCCGTGCAGCGCCAAACCGACCTTCGCCCGGCCGTCGCGGACCAGCGCGCGGGCGGCGCGGTCGAGCTCCGCGAGGCTGCGCGGCACCGGGATGCCGGCGCGTTCGAGCAGGTCGCGTCGATAGAAGAGCGCGTTGCCCTTGAGCGAGCGCGGCAAGCCCCAGAGGTGGCCGCCGTGGCGGGCGCCGGCGAGCGCGGCGGGCAGGTAGGCGTCCGTCGCCTCGCCGTCGAGGTAGGCGTCGAGCGGCAGCAGCCATCCGGGCGTGGCGAAGGCCGGGATCCAGGGCGTGTCGAGCAGGTAGATGTCGACCGAGGGATCTTGCAGCGAGAGGAAGCGGACGTACGAATCCTGGATATCGTAGCCCAGCCAGAGCCGCGGCAGCGCCTCGACCCGGATGCGGTCCTGCGCCGCGTGGAAGCGTTCGATCAGCGCCGCGGTCTCGGCGCGGTCGCGCGCGTCGGCCGCCGACCACACCAAGCGCACCCGCACCGGCTCGTCTGCCGTCGCCGGCGCCGCCCCGAGCGCCATCGTCCCGAGCGCCGCGGTCGTCCACGCCACCAGCCACGTCAGCGCCGCGAACGCCCGGCGGAATCGGCTCGTGGAGGCTGTCGCTGGCGCCGCGGCTCGCATCGGGGGCATCCTGACACGCGGCCGCCGCGGGTGCGAGCGGCGTCGGGGAGGACCGGTTGACGCGAGCGCGCGCCGAGCTCTGGGTGGTCTGGCCGCTCGCGCTGCCGCTCTGGCTCGGCGCGACCGCGCTGCTGGCCGCGATCGACGCCGCGGTCGCCGGCGTCCCGAGCGATGTCGGCCGCGTCGTCGTCGCCGCGCTCGTCGCCGCGATGGTCTTCGCCGTGGCCGGTGCCGGCTGCGCCGCCCTGCCGCCCGCGCATCGCGACCGCGCCGCCGGGGGGCTCGCCGGCCTGCTGACCGGCCTGCTCGTGCTCGGCGGCCTCGACCTGCTCGCCTTCTCGCGCGCCAACCAGGGCCTGGGCACCCTGCTCGAGCTCTGGCACGCCGAGGGCGGCGCCGGTCTGCGCGCGACCCTCGAGGCCTCGGGCGTCGGCACCGGCTTGGTCGTCCTTGTACTCTCGCTGCCGTGGCTCTTCGGTGGCGCGACCTGGCTGCTCTGGTCCGCCTTGGCCGAGCGCCCGCGCGCGACCGTCCTGCTCGGCGCGCGCCCCCTGCTCGGCGTCGGTGGTGCGCTGCTGCTGCTGACGCTCTGGCTCGACGACGGCGCGATGCTCGGTCGCCGGATGGCGCGGCTGTACGGCCCGGAGCGGCGCGCGGCGCAGAGCATCCCGGCCGACGCCACGCCGCCCGCGCTGCGGCTGCGCACGCCGCTGCCGGGCGAGGGCTTCGCGCCGCGCACGCTGCCCGAGCGGCCGGCGCGGGCCGAGGCGCCGCGGCTGCTGCTCTTCGTGGTGGTCGAGAGCCTGCGCGCCGACGCCGTCGAGCCGACGGTGATGCCGGCGCTGGCGGCGTGGGCCGAGCGCGCCACGCGGCCCGAGCGGGTCTACGCCGCCGGCAACGCGACGCATCCGGGCTGGTACACGCTCTTCTTCGGGCGTTGGTCGCACCTCTGGCATCGCGTGCGGCGCGGGGCCGAGCCCGGCGGTGCGCTGCCGCTGCGCTTGCTCGCCGGCGCCGGCTACCGCGTCGAGCTCTACGGCGGCGCCGAGCTCGACTACTACGGCTTCGACCACCAGCTCTGCGGTCCTGGCGGCCGGCTCTGCGCCGTGCGCGTCGACCCGCGTGGCGCCGACCCTGCCCTTGGCGGCCAGCGCGCGGCGCTCGACCATCGCGCCGTCGACCTCGCCACCGCCGCGCTCGCCGCCGGCGCGAAGTCCGGCGAGCGGCAGGCGGTCTTCGTCTTCCTCGACGGCACGCATTTCCCGTGGGATTGGCTGCCCGGCGCGGCGCCGGCGTTCGCGCCCGTGGCGTCGGCCGAGGCGTTGCGGGCGGGTCAGCTCGACGCGACCGGCTCGCCCGGCGTGCGCAACCGCTACCGCAGCGCGCTCGGCGCCATCGACGCCCAGCTCGGCCGCCTCTTCGCCGCCGCCGAAGCCGCCGATCCGGACTTCGCCTGGGTCGTCACCGGCGACCACGGCGAGGAGCTGCTGGAGCACGGCCGGCTCTCGCACGATTCGGAGCTCTGCGACGTGCAGGTGCGCGTGCCGCTGCTGCTGCGCTTGCCGGGCCTGCAGCCGGGGGCGCGGCCGGTGGCGATGTCGCACGTCGACGTGATGCCGACGCTGCTGCACGCGTTCGGTCTGTTGCCCGACCGCGAGCGCGAGGCCGGATTGCGGGCGTTGTTGCACGGCCAGCCGCTGCAGGTGGGCAGCCGGCCGTTCGCGTTGGTGGTCGATACGACGGCGGGCTCGCCGGCGCGGGCGGCGCTGGTGGATACGCGGCCCGAGGCCGACGGCGAGCGGCTCGAGCTGCTGTTCTCCAATCGCGAGGACGTACTCGAGAGTGACCGGCTGCACCTGCTGCGCGTCGCGGACCGGCACGGGCGCACGCGCCGGCACGACCTCGACGCGCTCTTGCGTGATCCCGCAGCGGCGGCGGCGTTCCGTGCGCGCTGGCTACCGGGCCTGAGAGCGCTCTTCGGTGCCGACCCCGAGAGCTTCGGCGACGCGCCGACGCGCCCGCCGCCGGGTACGCCGCCCTACCTTGCGCAGATCGAGCTGCTGGGCGCGCGTGGCGCGGCGTCGGTCGATTTGGCCGAGCCGGTGACGGCGCAGGTGGCGTTGCTGATCCACAACGTCGGCGGCCGCGCGTGGCTGCACGACGTGCAGATCGGGCACCGTTGGATCGGCAAGGGCGGGCTGCCGCTGGGCGAGTTCGATGCGCTCTACGGCCAACCGCTCGGCCGCTCGGTCGCCCCGGGCGAGCGCACGGCGGTGCTGCTGACGCTCTCGCGCCCGCCCGCCGGCGCCACCGCCCTGGACATCGACCTGCAGCGCGAGGGCGTGACGTGGTTTCGCCACGCCGGCAGCCACCCGCTGCGCCTGCCCTGGCCGCCGCCGCGCGACGGCGCCGCGGGTCCTGGCGCTACTTCGTCGCCTTGAGCAGGGCCGCCAACACGTTCTGGAAGCCCTTGTCGCTCTGCAGGACGGTGTCGATCTCACCGCTGATCGGCATGTAGGCGATCAGCTTCCCTTCCTTGTCGTAGATCAGGAAATCGTCCTTGCCGACCGCGTGCAGCGTCCACGCGTCGACCTCTTTCACGTCCTGGAAGACCGGCACCTTGGTCACGTCCGTCAGGTTGGTCACGTTCGTGGCCGCCGAGATGGCGTTGACCACGACGATGTGGACATCCTTGCCCGCTTTGAGAACTTCCGCCTTCAACTCGTCGAGTTTCCCAGCCTGGGAAACGCAGAAGCTTCACCATCCTGCCAGGAAGACCACCAACACCGGCTTGCCCTTGTAGGCGTCGAGCCCGAAGGAGGTGCCGGCGCCGGCGGCGGCGCTGTTCTTCTGCTCGAGCTTCCACTGCGGCCACGGCGCGCCCGGACAGAGCGGCGCCGGCTTGGTGCAGGCGGGCTTGGCGTCGGTGTCGCTGGTGGTGTCGGTCGCGGCGGTATCGCCGGCGGTGTCGCTACCGGCGGTGTCGGTGACGGCCGAATCCTCGGCGATATCACCGGTGGCGGTGTCGCTGACGGCGGCATCCTCGGCGGTATCGCTGACGGCGGTGTCGCTGACGGCGGCATCCTCGACATCCTCGGCGCTCGCGTCGCTGGCCGTGGCGTCGTCGTCGGCATCGGCGGCGGCGTCCGCGACCGTGGTATCGGTCGCGGCGGTGTCGTCGTCGGTGCTGTCGGCGGCGGCGGTGTCGGTGACGGCGCTGTCGGCGGCCGTCGTGTCCTCGGCGGTGTCGTCGCCTGTGCCGGTGTGCGCGCCGGTATCGTCGGCGGCGCTCGCGTCGGCGTCTTCGTCGCCCGCGTCGAGCATCGCGACGTCGTTGCCGGCGTCGTTGCCGGTGGACCCGTCACTCGCGTCGACGGCGGCGGTGCTGCCGCTGCCGTCGGTGGCGCCGCTTCCGCAGGCCACCACGAGTGCCAGGCCGGCGAGCAGCGCGACCATCGGCAGCGCATGCCATCTCCAAGCCTCTCGCATCGTCTCCTCCCTCGCGCGGCACCGAGCGCCGCTTCCGGGGCAGGATGCCGTGCGCCGCCGGGGAGCGCCAGACGATCGCGCTCGCGCGCGCGGTCAGCGATCGCTGCGGCCCAACCAGCGCTCGACGATGGCGGCGGTGGCCCCGCGTTCGGCCAGGCCGAGCATGGCGGCGTCGAGGCGGTCGCGCAGCGCACGGTCGCCGCCGTGCCGGACGGCGCGCACGGCGAAGGCGTAGCCGACGGGATCGTAGCCGTGGGGTGAGAGGCCGAGGCGCACGCGCTCGCGCTGCCCGAGCCGCCAGCGCAGCGCGGGCCGGTCGAAGACCACGGCGTCGGCCTCGCCGGCGGCGACGGCGTCCAGGGCCGCGTCCAGCGTCGGGCGCACGACCTGTCGACCGCCGTGCCGGCGCGTGAAATCGGCGCCGGTGGTGCCCGAGACGACGGCGACGCGTCGGCCGTGCAGGTCGTCGGCGGTCTGCACGGCGGTGCGCTCCAGGCCCGCCAGGGTCGCGGCGGTGGCGAGGAACGCGGTCAACGAGGAGACCGAGATCATCGAGATCAGCATCCACGCCCCGGCGATCGCGCGGCCGCGCGGGGTGCGCGGGACCTTGTCGCCGTAGCCGACGGTGGTCATCGTGACCAACGCCAGCCAGACGCCGACGCCGACGCCGCGCACCGGATCGGCCGGGAAGTCCTCGCCGACGGCCGGATCGCGCTCGACCCACCACAGCGCCGCGCCCACGCCGACCAGCACCAAGAGCAGCACCGCCAAGCCGCCGAGGAAGCCGCCGCTGACGAAGGGCCGCAGCCGCGCGCCGAGCCCCGGCGTCACCTCGGGCGCCGCGATGCCCAGCTGCGCCTGGAAGAACGGCTGCGTGAAGGCGACGGCCTCGGCGCGAGCGGCGGTGGCGGAGATCGGCCCGACGGCGACGTCGGCGCGGCCGAGCGCCACGGCTTCGAGCGCGGCGGTCGCGTTCTCGAACCGTTCCACGTGGAACGGGCGGCCTAGCGCCTCGGCGACGCGGGTCCAGAGGTCGAAGGCGATGCCGGCCGGGGCGCCGCCGACCTCCAGCAGGAAGGGCGCGCTGCCGGTAAGGGCGACGCGGAGCTCGGCCGGCACGGCGGGGGCGGCGTGGGTCGCGCTCACCGCCGCCGGCAGCGCCGGTGCGCCCCCTGCGAACGCCGGCGTCGCCAGCAGCAGCGTGCCGCAAACAACCAGCACGGACCGGGTCATCGGCAGGGCGAGGTGTCGCAGGCTCACGTTCGTACGCTCCTGAAGGCGGCTCGGAAGATTGCTCGCCGCGCGCGGAGACCGTAGCGTAGCGGCACGGAGGAGCAGATGCACAGCATGACTCGTTGGACGTTGGTGGCCCTCGCCTTGTGGCTCGTGGCCGGTTGTTCCGGTGGCGACGAGGTGGTCGTCGGCCCTTCGAGCGGGCTCGACAGCCAGCTCGGCGGCGACGGCACCATCGGCGGCGGCAAGGACGCGACCGGCGGCGGCAAGGACGCGGCTGGCGGCGGCCAGGACGGCAAGGGTGAGACCGACGCGGGCGAGACCGACGCCGTCGTCGATCCCGACGTCGGTCTCGATACCTCCGTGCCCGACACGATCGAGCCCGACACGATCGACCCCGACACCACTCCGGACGGCATCGAGCCCGACGCGGTGCCGGACGTCTTCGACGACGCCGCCGAC
>JBEARB010000009.1:0-16256 GCA_041163625.1 Pseudomonadota bacterium
GTCGCCAAGGGCGATTTTTTGGGCGCGGCTCGCGGAGGGGGATGGATCGCGAGAACCACGCTTCTCGCGACCAGGGGGGCGCCCAGCCCCCCAGACAACAGACGAGAGACTCGGCCAGAAAATGCGAACCTGCATTTTCTGGTCGCGTCTCTAGCGATCCTCACCCCGGGCAGCTCGACGCTTGCCCGAGAGATCTTCGACCGCACGCAGCGCGGCTCGGCGGACCCTCGGATCTTCGTCGCGGGTCATCGCGTTCAGGGCCTCGAGTCGGTCCCGCGCGCGCAGCCGTCGAAGCGACGCGACGGCGGCGAGGCGGACGGTGGCGTCGGCGTCGGTCATGGCGACGGTGAGCGCGGCCGCGCTCGCCTGCGCCGCGGTCGTCTCGGTCGCTGCCGTGCCCAGCGCCCACGCCGCGGCCTCGCGCACCTGCCGCGCCTCGTCGCCTGCGAGGACCTCGGTCAGCGTGGGGGCCACCGCCGGCGCGCTGCGGCCGACGATGGCGCCGGCGACCAACGCGCGGACGTCGCGATCCGGCTCCTGGCGCAGCGAGCGGAGCAAGGCGGCCCGAATCTCCGGTCCCTGCAGCGGCACCGCCGACAAGAGGCGGGCCGCTCCCGAGCGCACGCGGGGGTCGAGGTGCCAGAGCGCATCGGCGAGCGCGACCGCCCCTTGGTCCGGGGCGGCCTCGAGGGCGAGCCGCTGGCCGTCGGTCGGCGGCCCGACGCGCAACTGCAGGAGCGCCGTGCCGAGCGCGCCATGACGGGCGAGGCCCGCGTCGTCCAGCCACGCCAGCGCCGGTCGGCCTTGGTCGAGGGCGCCGGAGCGGGCGACCACGCGGGACGGGGTCGCCGGCGCGGCCAACGCCACCGGTGCCTCGTTCGCCTGCGGCGGAGCGTTTGCCGCCGAGGGCGGCGGCGTCACGGGAGCTTCGCGGCCGCACGCGCCCAGGAGCAGCGCCAGTGCGAGGGCCACGCGGTCAGGGCGCATCCGGCTCCAGAAAATCGCGCAGGCCTGGGACGCGACCTGCCGCCTGGCGGGCCATCTTTCGCGCCGCCGCGAAGGCGCGCTCGTCTTCCACCAAGCGCTCGTAGGGCAAGGCCACGTCGGCGGCCACGCTCGGAGGGCGCATCGACCCGACCCGACGCAGCAGGCGCTCCGCGGCGGCGGCGTCGAATCCGGCGCGTCCTGCGAGGCCCATCGGCAAGACCTCGCGCGCGAGCCGCTCGGCGGCCTCGGACGAGACGATGCCGCGGCGCACGGCGTCTTCGAGCGAGCCGGCGATGCCGGGACCGTCGACGCGCCACGCCGTGATCAGGTCGTCCGCGACGACGCGGACCTCGGTCGGACCGCAGAGGCCATCGGAGTACAGGCTCGCGACGATCTGGAACGCGTTGAACGTCGGCACCACGCGCCCGCCGTAGCCGTCGTAGCGCGAGGGCGGCGATCGGCTGTCGAGATGGATGAACACGCGGCGTACGACCTCTTCGCGAGGCAGCGCGGCCAGGGCGGCGAGGATGGCATCGCGCTCGTCCGGATAGGCGCCGACGTGGTCGAGCAGCGCGCGCAGACGGCTCGCATCGACGCGACGGGCGACGACGTCGGCGTAGAGGCAGTAGATCAGCGCGTCGACCTCTGCGTCGTCGCCGAAGCAGATCTCGGCCGCGACGTCGCCCTGCTCGCGCAGCCAGCGCCGCGTCTCGAGGTGCGCCCGCAGCTTGTAGGGGATCTGCGCCTTGATGCTGCGCAGCCGGCCACGCCGGATCGCGCCGGCGAAGTCTTTCAGGACCAGCCGATCGCAGCGCACGCCGTGCAGCTCGAACATCGCCTCGATGCGCCCGCGCAGCTGCGTCGGGCTGCCAGAGACAAAGACGATCCGGGCCGCGCGACGCCGCGAGAGCGCCGTCATCAGCGCCCGCATCCCCGGCACCGGTCGCTTGTGCTCAGGGCGCTCGACGGCGGCCCGAACCAAGCCGCCGACGCTGTGGAAATCGGTCTGGAGGTAGGTCTTGTCGAGGTCCCAGCGGTAGACGACCTCGGCGGCGGCGGCGCTCATCCCGCCTCCGTCGCCGCTTCGGGTCGCCAGTCGGCACCGGCCTCGAGCGCACGACGAAGCTCGCCTTCGAGGTCGCGACGGACGCATTTGCCGGCGAGCTTCAACGCGTTGCCAGCCGCGGCCTCGGTCGACGTCGGCGCCGCGACCAGCACCAAGCGTTCGAGCCCCAAGATCGGCGCGCCGCCGTACTCACGGAACTCCGAGACCCGACGCAGCATCCCGACGCCCTGCGAGAGCAGGCGCAGACCGACCCGCCACGTCGTGCGCGTCTTCCATGCGTAGCGCGCGGCGTCGACGGTGAGTTCGGTGATCCCTTCGAGTAGGCCGCGCACGGCGAAGCCCGCGAAGCCGTCGACCACCACGACGTCGGCCAGCCCCCGCGGGATGTCGACCGCACGCAGGTTGCCGACGAAGCGGACGCCCGGGCCGCGCCGCAGCGCGCGATGGGCCACCCGCACGAAATCCGGTCCGGCGCTCGGGTCGATGTCGGTGGCCAGCAGGCCGACCGAGGGTTGACGGATGCCGCTGACGACGCGGGCGTAGGTCGCGCCCAGCACCGCCCAATCGCAGATCGCGGCGGGGTCCTGCGTCTGCGAGCCCGACACGTCGAGCAGCAACGCAAGCGGATCTTCGTTGCCCGATCGGGGCATGGTGGGCACCACCGAGGCCAGCGCTGCCTGCAGGCCCGGTCGGAGCGGCGCGAGCGTCTCGCGGGCCAGCGCCTGCACCAGCTCCGGTGGGCTGAAGCTGACCATGGCGTCCGCCTCGCCCTCGCGCAGCATCTCCAGGCAAATCGGCAGCGAGGCACGCGCCGCGTCGCGCAGGGCGAGATCGTCTCCGGTCACGTGAGGTTGCGGCACGCCGGCACCGACGATGCGCAAGCGCATCGGATCATAGCCGTGGCGTCCGAGTTCGGCGCCGAGCACGCTCGCATCCCCGACCAGCACCAGACGCGCGCGGCCCTCGAGGCTGCGTGCCGCTGCCGCAGCCACGACGGCGCGGGGCGCGTCGGCGCCGCCGTATGCATCGATGACCAGTGTGGGCTCGCGGTTCGCCATGGCCGCTCCAACCTAGATTCTCGCCCCGCGCTTGCCAAGCGGCCGGGCACGCATCCGGGCCGGAAGTTCAGGCGCCGAGGCGATAGTGGCGCAAGGAAATCGGGATCGCGCCGTTCATCAGCGAGCGCGCCCCGAGCGACGGCAGGTCGAACGCTTCGAGGAAGCCCTCGTGACCGTCCACCAGCCAGGCCTCGACTCCCTCGAAGCCCGCCCACGCCGCCGCGAGCTCGCGATAGAGCGCCTCGGTGTCTCGGCCGCCGATCCGCTTTCCGTACGGAGGATTGCACAGGATCAGCGTGCCTGCCGGCGGCGCCTCGAGCTTGCGGGCGTCGCCGCGCTCGATGCGGATGAGCTTGCCGAGGCCGGCCCGCTCGACCTGAATCTGCGCGATCTTCACGGCGCCGCGATCGTGGTCGACGCCGAGCACGTCGAGTCCTTCGGCGCCAGCGATCGCGGCCTCGGCTTCGGCCAAGGCGGCGTCGCGTTCGGCGTCGAGCAGCGCGCCGAGCGCCGCACCGTGCCAGGGCCAGCGCTCGACCGCGAAATCGCGTCGCGCGCCTGGGGCGATGCCGAGGGCGCCGAGGACGGCCTCAATGAGGAGCGTCCCCGAGCCGCACATCGGGTCGAGCAGCGGTCGATCCGCCGTCCAGCCCGAGGTGGTCACCATCGCTGCCGCGAGGTTCTCCTTGAGCGGCGCTTCGGCCTCCGCCACGCGATAGCCGCGGCGGTGCAAGGGCTCGCCGCAGAGGTCGAGCGCCACCTCGGCGACCGGGCCGCGGAACCGCACGACCACGCGCATGTCCGGATCGTCCAGATCGACGCTGGGACGCTCACCGTAGCGCCGGCGCAAGCGGTCGCAGATCGCGTCCTTGGCGCGCTGGGCGGCGAAGACGTGGTTGCTGATCGGCGGGCCGTGACCAGCGTCACGGCCCTCCGGCAACGGACCGGTGCAATGGATCGCCAACGTGTGGCGGTGGTCCATCCAATCGGGCCAATGCATCCCGGCGAGTTGGGCGTAGAACTCGTCGGCGTCGCGACAGCGGATCTCGCCGAGCAGCAACAGGAGCCGAGAGGGCAACCGCAGGCGCACCATGGCCCGCGCGGCTTCGTCAGGCTCGCACTCGAGGACGACGCCGTCACCGCGACGGTCGAGCACGCGCAGCCCGAAGGCCTCGGCCTCGGCCGCGACCAAATCGATCGTGCCGTGGGGAGCGGTAGCGAGGATGCGCATCAGGCGACGGCAGACGGAGCGGGCGCCTTGCCCTGCGGCCACGAGGAGGGCGGCTCTTCCAGCGCGTGCTCGAGGACTTCCTCGATCCGCGAGACGAAGACGATCTCGAGCTTGTCGCGCGCGCTCTGCGGAATATCGCGCAGGTCGCGGCGATTGCGCTCGGGCAGAATCACCTTCTTGATGCCGCCGCGTTGGGCCGCGAGCACCTTGTCCTTGATGCCGCCGACGGGCAGCACGAGCCCACGCAGCGTGGCCTCGCCCGTCATCGAGACGTCACCGCGGACGCGATGCCCCGTGAGCAGCGAGACCAGCGCCGTGAACATCGTCACGCCAGCCGAGGGGCCGTCCTTGGGGATGCCGCCGGCCGGGAAGTGGACGTGGAGGTCCTGCTCCTCGAACGCCTTGCGCGCGATGCCGTATCCCTCGGCGTGCTCTTCGATGAGCGAGAGCGCGATCTGCGCCGACTCCTTCATCACGTCACCGAGCTGACCGGTCAGCCGCAGCTTTCCGCGACCCGGCATGCGGGTGGCCTCGATGAAGAGCAGGTCGCCGCCGGCACGGGTCCACGCCATACCGGTGGCGACGCCGGGACGCTCGGTCCGTTCGGCCACCTCGGGGATGTAGCGCGGGGCTCCGAGGATCTCCTCGAGATCCTCGTCGTTGACGGCGTGCTCGTCGATCTCGCCCTTCACCACGCCGACGGCCATGCGGCGGCAGACGTCGGCGACGCGCCGCTCGAGCGTACGCACGCCGGCCTCACGGGTGTAGGACTGGATGACCTTGTCGAGGATCTCGTCGGAGATCTCGCACTGCTTCTCGGTCAGACCGTGCGACTTCAGCTGCTTCGGGAGCAGGTGCTGCCGCGCGATGTTCATCTTCTCCTCGTGCGTGTAGCCCGAGAGCTCGATGAGCTCCATACGGTCGAGCAGCGGCGCCGGGATCGTGTCCGTGGTGTTCGCCGTTGCGATGAACAAGACCTTCGAGAGGTCGTAGGGCGTGTCGAGGTAGTGGTCGACGAAGGTGCCGTTCTGCTCGGGGTCGAGGACCTCCAGCATCGCGGCCGTCGGGTCGCCACGCCAGTCGTGCGTGAGCTTGTCGACCTCGTCGAGCATCAGCACGGGGTTGGCCGAACCCGCCTTCTTCAGCGCCATGATGATCTTGCCGGGCATCGCGCCGATGTAGGTCCGGCGGTGACCGCGAATCTCGGCCTCGTCCCGGACGCCACCGAGCGAGATGCGCTGGAACTTGCGACCGAGCGCGTCCGCCACCGAGTGGCCGAGCGAGGTCTTGCCGACGCCGGGCGGGCCGACCAGGCAGAGGATCGGCCCCCGCATGTCGTTCTTCAGCTTGGTGACGGCGAGGTACTCGATGATGCGGCGCTTGACCTTCTCGAGGCCCCAATGCTTCGCGTCGAGGACTTCCTGCGCGTTGCCGAGGTCGAGGTTGTCGGCGGTCTCCTTGGTCCACGGCAGGTCGGCGAACCACTCGAGGTAGGTCCGGGCGACGGTGTATTCGGGGCTGCCCTGCTGGATCGTGCGCAGGCGCCGGAGCTCCTTGTTCGCGATCTTCTGGGCTTCTTCGGGCAGGCCGGCCTTGTCGAGGCGCTCCTCGAGCTCCGCGAGCTCGTCGCCCTCGCCGCCCTCGAGATCGCCGAGCTCCTTCTGGATTGCCTTGAGCTGCTTGCGCAGCACGTACTCGCGCTGGCTCTTGTTCAGCTCGCCCTTGACCTCGCTATTGATGCGCTGGCTGATCCGCAGGATCTCGACCTGCTGCATCACGAGCTGCAGCGTCTTGTTCAGCATCTCGGCGACGTCACCGGCCTCGAGCACGTCGACCTTCTCCTCGACCGAGACGCCGAGGTGGGTCAGCAGCAGGTAGACCAGCCGCGACGGGTGCTCGAAATCCTCGGCCAGGTCCGACGCGTTGATCGGCAGCTCGGGCACCATGCCGATCAGCTCCTGCGCCGCCTCGCGGACGCTGTGCACGAGCGCCTCGACCTTGGCATCGCTGCGCGAGACCTCGGGAAGCAGCTCGATCTCCGCCTGCAGGTAGGGCTCTTCACTCTCGAAGCTGTTGATCTTGAATCGATCCACGCCGCGGATCACGACGTGGTAGGTGTCCGGACCGTTGCGCAGCACCTTGATCAGCTGACCGGTGCAGCCGGCGTGGTAGAGCTCGTCCGGCTTCGGGTTGTCGACGGACTTGTCCTTCTGCGCGACGACGCCGACCACGGCGGCCTTGCGGTCACCGATGCTCTCGAGCAGGCGGATCGACTTGCCTCTGCCGATGACGACGGGCATCACCGCGCCGGGGAAGAGCACCGCGTTGCGCAGCGCGAGGATCGGCATTCCGGGCATCGTCGTCTCGGTGATGTTGGCGTCCATGGAACCCCCTTCGTCGGGCACAGGCAGGGTGGCAGCATCGCCTCCCGCACACTACAGAAGCACGCAGCCTCTGCCAATCAAGGCACCCCGTCACGAAAACGCCACGCGGGGGCCGCGGGGACTCCGTCGGCGGCCAGGGCGTCGGCCTCGTCGGCCGCCTCTGCGTCCCCGAAAAGTCGAGCGATCAGGTGTAAATCGGACCACACCCCGAGCCGGTGTCCGCGACGAATGCGCCGGCCGAGCAGCTCGAGCAGGTCGTCCGCCCCTTCCGGCAGTTCGCCACGCTGCACGGCCTGCCGATGTGCATGGATGCGAAGCAGCAGCGCGATGCCATCGGCGGTGTCGAGCGCGCCGCCTTCACGGAGGACGGCTTCGACCGGCTCGAGCGCGTCGACGTCGAGGGGCCCGCCGTCGAGCAGGTCGAGCCGCGCCTGCAGCTCCAAGGCCGCGGCGAGGCCGACGGTCTCGCCGACCCGACGCCAGAGCCGCACCGCCTCCTCGAGTTGCTCGCGGGCGAGCTCGCGTTCGTCCAGCCAATAGGCGCACAGCCCCGCGACGGTCCGACCCGCAGCTGCCTCGCGCGGGTTCTCTCGTTCATCGGTCTCGTCGCAGAGCGCCATCGCTTCGCCCTGAACGCCGCGTTGCCCGGCGAGCAGGCCGATCTCCAGGGCCGCGAGCCGGTGCCCGAACGCCTCGCTGCCCTGCAGGCTCGGATGATCGGCCTCGGCCAGGGCGGCCACGGCCGAGTCGATCTGCAGCGCTCGAGCGGCCAGTCGCGCCTCGAGCAGCGCGCGCCGACGACCGAGCCGCGTCGCGAAACGCGACGCGTCGGCGTAGCGCTCCAGCAGCGTCTCGGCCTCGCCGAGTTGGCCCATCGCGACGGCAACCTCGGCCAAGGCCAAGCCGACTTCGTGACTGCCGCGGCCGTCGCCGATCACCTCGAGCACCTCGATCGCCTTGATCATCCGCTCACGGCCTGCGTGCAGGTCGCCGAGCCGGCACGAGAGCGACGCGGCGTTGACGGTGGCGGCGATGGCCGCTTGCGCGTTGCCCGCCCCGAGAAAGACCGCCTCGGCGGCCTCGAAATGCGTCAGTGCCGGACCGATCGGGCCGACCTCGGCGAGCACGAGCCCCAGGCCGAGCCGCGCCCCGCCGACCACCAACGGCTCGCGGGTGCGCTCGGCGAGCTCGGCTGCACGCTCGAAGGCGCGAGCTGCTGCGTCGCGGTCGCCCTGATCCCGGGCGGCGTGCCCGAGGTTCAGCGCCGCGAGTGATTCCAGCCGTACATGGCCGAGCTCGGCCGCCTCGCGTTGTGCCTGCTCGAAGCGCGCACGGGCTTGGTCGATATGGCCTTCCTGCCGGCACAAATCGCCGAGACAGATGGTCGCGTTGACGGCACCGCTGGGCACGCCCGCCTCGAGGAAGCCCGCCCGTGACGCCTCGAGGTCTGCGCGGGCCGCTTCGAGTTCGCCGCTGCGCTGCCGGAGTCGGCCGAGGTTGCCACGCGCGATGGCCTGCAGGTCGACGCGATCGGAGCTGACCGCGGCCGAGAAAGCAGCGATGTGCTCGTCGAGGGCTTGGCGCAGGTCCCCGGCCGCCTCGGCGATGCCGCCGAGCTCGGTGCGGGCGAGCGCCACCTCGTGCGCCAACGCGTCGGCTTGGCCTTCCTCGGCGACCCATTCGTACAACGCGCGCGCGCCACCGAGGTCGCCCCGACGCATCCGCGTCGCCGCGGCGAGTCGAGCGGCCTCGCAGGCGGGCCCGACGGCTTCCGCCGCGTGGAAGAGGTCCCGCGCCCGCTCGGCCATCGATGCGGCGGCGTCGAGTTGGCCGGCCGCGAGGCGATCGCGCGCGCCGCGCAACATGCCCTGGGCGATCTCGAGGTCCGGCGGGCCGCCCACGTCAGACCATCACGCTGCCACAGGAGATGTCGATGCCTTGCCCCGTCACGGCGTCGCCGCCGGGGCCAGCGAGGAACTGCACGTAGGAGGCGACTTCCTCCGGCTTGATCATGCGCCGGATCGCCTGGAGCTTGAGTTGCTCGGCCATCACCTGCTGCAGCGGCTTGCCCGTGAGCTGCGCCATCCGACCGAAGCTCTCGTGCGCCATCTTGGTGTCGACCCAGCCCGGATTCACGGCGTTCACGCGGATATTGCGGGGCGCGAGCTCGTGCGCCATCGCGCGAACCACACCCATCAACGCGTGCTTGCTGGCGACGTAGGCGACGCTGCGCGGCACGCCGAAGCGTCCGAGCACCGAACCGATGAAGATGATGCGGCCGCCGGCCGGCATGTGCAGCGAGGCGAGCTGCGCGAGGAAGAAGGTGCCGGTCAGGTTCACGTCGATGATCTTCCGGAAGCGCGCGCGCCCCTCGGCGCTGGCGTCGTCGAGCGGCGTGTCCGCATGGATGCCGGCGTTGCAGACCAGCACGTCGATGGGGCCGAAGCGCGATTCGGCAGCAACCACCGCATCGTCGATGCTGCGCTCGTCGGCGAGATCCAGCCGCAGCGCGTGAGCTCGGTCGGTGCCGATATCCATCGCGACGCCGAGCAGCGAATTGTACGAGCGCGACGCCAGGCTCACGCGCGCGTTGCCCTCGCCGAAGCGGCGCGCCACCGCCTCGCCGATGCCGCGCGATGCGCCGCTGACGAAGACGTGCTTGGCGCGATTCTGCAGCGCATCCATCAGGGCGCTCTGCGGCAGCTTGACGGTCTCCATCCTCGACTCTCCTACTGCGGCGCGGTCTCGGCCGCGCGGCGTGCGGCGCCGGCCTCGCCGTAGACGCTCTTCCAGATCGCGACCGTGATGCTGAGCACCAACCACGCTGCAACCATCACGTAGATGCCGTACAGGCTCCAACGGAACGCGCGATACAGCGGCGGCTTGCGCTCGACGCGGGCGAGCCGGTCGCGCACGACCTCGTCGTCGAGGCCGAGCTCGGGCTGATCGCGCCCGTCGGCGCCGGACTCGCTCACGGTGCCCCGGCGCCGTGGTGGCCTTGCAGCGCCCGCAGCGCGCCACCGCTGATCTGCTGATAGATATCGCACACCGAGGGGATGTCGACGCCACAGCGCTGCTCGCGGCTCAGGCAGACGAAGTTCTGCTGCAGCGACTTGCAGGTCCGCCCGGAACCGTCGGCGAGCGGCCCGTCGGCGTCGGGGTCCGTCGGGTTCGCCTTCGCCTGGGGCACGCAGCCGGGCGAGCAGAACGGCGCGGGGCCCTCCGGCGCGTCGTAGGCGCCGTTGCCGTCGCGATCGATGAGGATTGCGTTGGCGATGGCGTACGGCCGCACCGGGTAGAAGTCCGGGAAGCGCACCGGCGGCGGGAACACGGCGCTGACCAGCGGCACGTTCGAGAACGCCATCGCCGCAACGCGCGGCAGCTGCAGTTCCCCGAAGGGCACATCGAGCGTGACGGGGCGCATCCAATGCTTGGGCGCGCGGCCCATCGCGATCACGGCGACCCACGAATCGCGCGTCGGCAGCTGGACCTCGAAGCTCTCGTCGAGATCGACGATGGTGGCGGGGTCGCTGTCGAAGCTCTTGCGCGCGGCGACTTGGCCGTTGACGTAGATCTCGACCAGGTCGACGCCGTACCACGACGCCGTCTCCACGCGGACCTTCACGGCGACCTTGTTGTCCTTGACGGTGACGGTCTGGCCCGGTCCCGCGCCCGCGACATCGACCCGAATCATCGGACCGAAACTGGCCACCAGCTCTCCGCGCCGCATGTTCGCGGCCACCTCGGCAGGGTCGACGGCGAGCGGCGCGTCGGTGCTACTACGGATGTAATTGCGCGGGGTGCCGGGCTCGAGCGAGCTGGCGTGGCTGTCCGACCCGCCGGTGGCCGCGCGCACGACGCCGTATTCGAGCAGGCGCATCCAGTCTTCGAGGGCGCCGTTGCGCTCGCCGCACGGCCGGTCCCAATTCGCCTCGGGCACGACCTCGGGGAACGGCTTGTCGACCTTCTTGCGATCGAAGCGGCAGAGCTTGGTCAGGTCGTCGAGCATCTTCTGCGCGACCACCGCGTCGCGGCCACCTTCCTTGTCCCACGTGGCGCGCTCCTCGGGCGTGCGCTGCAGCTCGGCCATCCAAGCGGCCTGCTCTTCCGGCCGGCGCACCAAGATTGCGGTGTTCACCGCCACGGCCAACGCGCGGCGGTGGCGCATTTTGCAGTCGCCGATCGACTCGCTCTCCGGGCAGGTCGCGAGTCGACCATTCGCGTCGGCCTGCAGCTCCGGGGTCTCGGCGAGCTCGGGCAGGTAGGCCAAGTCCGGGCACGCCGTCGCCAGCGCTGCCTTCGCCGCCGCAGCATCGACGGTGCCGTCGCCGTTGCGCCCGGCCTCGTCGATGCGCATCAGGCAACGCTCGTAGATGTGAATCTCGCGCACGGTCGGCGTCCGGATCAGGTCGAAGCGCTTGGCGTTGAGCACCTCGAGCGTGTCGAATTCGCAGGCCGTGGTGCGGAAGACCGCAGTGTCGAGCGCACGCTCGCTGTCCGTCTCGCTGCGCAAGCGCGTGAGCGTAAAGGGGTTCAGCCCAATCTGGTCCGCCCATCCGAGGAAGCCGTCACGCGGGTGCGCGATGATCGTCGTCGGCCGGTCGTCCTTGCTCTCGAAGCCCGAGCGCTCGAAGACCATCGCGTCGAGCAGGTCGTCGCTCGGCATGCAGTACCAATCGATCGAGCCGTGGCTCGGCACATCGAGCTCTTTGTATTGGAACGGAAAGCCGATGTAGTGACCGATATCGAGGGTGGACACCTCGACGCCGACGACCGTCTGTAGCCATTGGTCCAAGCCGAGCTTGCGCACCCACGGGCCGAGGTCGGTGACGACGTCGTGGTCGGTCGCCGCGGCGTAGTCCACGCCCTCGGTGACGATGGTCTTGACGCGGTGGTCCAGGGCCATGCCCGAGTCGAAGCTCGGCTGCTGGTGCAGGTGGAAGTCGCCCGAGATGAAGCCCGTCGTGTCGACTTCGTGCCGCAGGCGCGCCGTGATCGGGTAGAGCTGACCGTCGTTCAGCGTGAAGTCCCGCTCCTCGTGGATCGAGTATTCCGGGCCGTGCGAGACGACCAGACGGTAACGGCCGGCCGC
Source organism: Pseudomonadota bacterium (assembly GCA_041163625.1). Classification (GTDB taxonomy): domain Bacteria; phylum Myxococcota_A; class UBA9042; order UBA9042; family UBA9042; genus JACKFC01. The sequence continues at coordinate 11,819 of JBEARB010000009.1, forward strand.
GAGCGCAAGGTCGGCGTCCCCGTGCTCGGCGAACGCAATGGCTTCGACGCCGCTGCCCAAGCGCCCCTGCCCAGCGAAGACCCGGCGCAGACCGTCGCCGCCGATGGGCTCGCCGTCGGCACCGAGCGCCATCACCGTCACCTTCGAAGGCAGCGCCGAACCGCTGTCGTCGGTGGTGCGAACCTGCACGCGCGCCGGCGTCGGCAGGGTCAGCAGCGCGACCTGCTCGGCGCCGTCCTCGATCTTCAGCGAAACCGGCTTGCCGAAGACGATGGCGTGCGAATCGCGCGCGACCAGGACGTAGTCGCCCACGGAGAGCGAGGACGAGAAATCGCCGTCCTCTCGCGGGTCGACACCCACGTCGGCGTCGATCGCGTTCTGCAGACCGGGCGATCCGTCGAGCGAGCGATTGGCCGCGACCAACTCGTCGATGCTCTGCCAGGCGCGCCCCGGCTCCGGGTCCCGGAAGACCAGCACCGTCGCGTCGACGGCCGCCGAGCCCGTGTCAGCCCACTGCACGACTCCACGGACCCGGCCCATCGCCTTGCCGCGGTGTTTCTCCAACACCTCGATGACGCTCGCCGCGTCGCCGGGTCCCACCGCCAGGAAGCGCTCGTACTCGTAGACACGCTGCCGGTCGCAGGTGGCGTCGTCCGATTCGTCCTGCAGGCAGTTCAGCGTCGCCGCGACGAAGGGCGTCGCCGTCGAGGTGAAGACCGGCACCGCGACCTTGGGCTCCGGATCGGTCGGCTCGCGCTTGACGGTGTAGTACGCGTAGCTGACGTCGCCGCCAACCGCCGCCACATAGTCGAAGATGAAGGGCTTGGCGAAGGTGTCGCGGCCGTCGAACCAGGCGGTCCAGGTCGCCTCTTCCTGATCGAAGCCGTAGTTCGGCACGAATTGCTTGTTGTGCTTGCCGAAGAAGAGGAAGTCGCCGCCGCCCATACCGCCGGACCGCTCGGATTTCTGCGTCACCAGCGGCGAGTCGCCCAGGATGATGTCGATGACGCCCTCGTCACCGCGGGTCACCCGCATGGGCACGACGTTCGAGCACTCGCAGACCGGACAACCGTTGGGGCCATCCTGCAGCGCGAGGCATTCCTTCTCGCAGGTCAGCTCGGCGCAGCGGCAGACGCCGGCGACGTCGTCCGGACTCGCCTTCACGCAGGTCAGCCCGTCGCCGCACGGCTTCTTGTCCGAGCAGCCACCCTGATCGCGCGGTGGGTTGTCGAGGATGATGCGTGTCTTCATCCGCACGAACTGCTCGCCCGGCCGCACGGTGTAGTCGGTCTGGAAGCGGACTTCGGTCTTGACGTCCTTGAAGCCGAGGTTCTCGAGCGTCTCCTTGTTGTCGCGCATGACGTAGAGGCTGTGCAGCATGGCATAGCCCTTGCCCTCGACGCGGATGGTGGCCTCCTTGCCGTCCGATCCGTCGGCGACCACCAGGACCTGCGACCCGGTCGGCGCCGGCGTCAGCAGGTTGGCGAGCGGAAAGACCTCGGCGAAGCGGTCGCGGCCCTGCCCTGGCGGAAAACGGCCGTCCTTTCGGCGGATGTCGAGGTCGACGAGGCTGCCGCCGAAGACGCCGGGGCCCCACGAGCGGCCGGGGTCCAAGATGGCGGCACGCAGCTTGTCGTTCTCGAGCACGAAGTCGCCCACGTCGGCATAGGCGACCGGGCCACCGACGAGCTCCCAGCGGGTGGTCGCACGTCGCGCCGAGAGCAAGTTCGGCTCGTCTTGGGCGCAGCCGGCGAGCACCGCCAGAGCGGTCGCGAGCAGCAGGCCGAGCGTACGGAAGCGGGTCATCGCCTGCCTCCTAGTAGCGCAGCGCGATCTTCGCGAGCAGCGTATCGTTGTCGTAGGGCTGACCGGCGCTCTCGCGCCGGTGGTCGTACTGCAGCTGCGCTCGCAACATGTTGCGGATGAAGTGCCACGTGACCGCACCGCTGAGCCAGAGTTCGTCGTCGTTGTTCTCGACCGCGAGGTTCGGGTCGATCTGCTCGGCGCGCACCGCGAGACCGAGTTTGCCGCGCGTGTAGCCGGCCTCGACGCTCAGCGCCTGGCGCTGCAGCGACTCCGGCAGGGTCTGGCCCGTGGTGGGCTGCTCGACCGGATCGGCGCCGTCGCGGATCCATTCGACGAGCAGGTGGAAGCCCATCGCCTTGACGTGCAGGTCGGCCGAGTAGCCGGTCATCACACCCGCGCCGGAGTCGTTGTAGTAGCCGCCGCCGCCGAGCGAGAGGCGGAAGTCGCCGCCGTCGAGGTCCGCGACCTCCGGGCCGACCTGACCGAGGGGCTGCGTCTGCAGGCGCCCGACGAACGAGAGCCCATGGAAGCGGTTGCCGCGCAAGCCAGCGCCGTTGACCGCGCCGGCGTAGAAATTCGGCTTGCGGTCGAAACCGTTGTAGACGCCGAGGCGCCACGAAATGCCAGCGAGATCGTAGTCGCCACCGAGGGTCAAGCCGACCTGACGGAACGGCGCCATGGCGTTGCTGCCGTGTGCGCGCTCGGAGAGGCCCGAATCCGCCGAGCTGAGGATCGCCTGGTAGGAGAACGGCACGGTCCGCACGCCGAAGTACATCTTCAGGTAGCGGAAGCGCTCGTAGCCGAACCAAGCGTCGGTCAAGGCACCGCTGCCACCGGCCGCGGCCGAGGCGAGGTCGGTCACGACGGTGTAGGGCACGTGATCCGCGAGCTGGCCCGTGGCGCCGAATCGGGCCCGCGGCATACCGAAGCCGGGGCGCTCGGCCAGGTCGCCGCGCAGGAGCTGATTGTCCTCACCGGTGAGCAGGCCTGCGCGCAGCTCGAGGCGAACGTGCGGACGCACCGTCAACTCGCCGTGACGGAGCGTCATCATCGCGGGCGCGTAGTCGCGGTAGCCCGGCGCGTGCAAGCCGGGATCGGTAGCCGCGGTCGGCGTGGCCTCACCCGGCACGGTCGCCGGCTGCGCCGAGGCAGACGTCATCGCGCCCAGCAAGACGCCCCCCGCGAGCGCCATCCCGGCGCCGATCCTCTGAAAGCTCCATCCCCGCATCATGGCCTCCCCAGTTGGCCGCGCAAGGCTAGCAGAGCGATGGGGGTGCGGGAAGCGCCCACGCTCTGGCAGCATCGCGTTGCTGGGCGCCGATGCGCCCCGCGGAGGCGACATGCGGAAGCTCGAAAAAGCCCAGAACATCGCAGCCCAATTGCAGGAGCTCTACCCCGAGCCGCCGATCCCGCTGGACCATCGCGACCCGTACACCTTGCTGGTCGCGGTGGCGCTTTCGGCACAAACGACCGACAAGAAGGTCAACGAAGTGACGCCAGGCCTCTTCGCCGTCGCGGACACCCCCGCGAAGATGGCCGCGTTGGGCGCCGAGCGCATTCTCCCGCTGATCCGGCAGATTGGCCTGGCCCCGACCAAGGCGAAGAACCTCGCGCGCGCGGCCGAGCAGCTCCTCGAGCGGTACGGCGGCGAGGTGCCGGCCGACATGGTGGCCCTCGAAGCGTTGGCCGGCGTCGGTCACAAGACGGCGTCGGTGGTCATGTCACAGGCGTTCGGGGTACCGGCGTTCCCGGTCGACACGCACATCCATCGACTGGCGGCGCGCTGGGGGCTGTCGGACGGCCGGAGCGTGGAGAAGACCGAGGCCGACCTGAAGCGCCTGTTCCCCAAGTCGCTGTGGAACGCGCTGCACCTGCAGATCATCTACTTCGGCCGCGAGTACTGCCCTGCCCGCGGGCACGAGCCGGCGGCCTGCCCGATCTGCAGCTGGGCTGCGGTCAAGAGCAGGCGCGCCGGCTGAGCGTGCGCGGAATCCGCCTGCCGTGACTAGGGCGCCTTGATCTCGCAGATACGCGTCACGTTGCCACCGATGGTGTTGTGGTCGTGCGCTTGGCTGTACATCGTGTTCATCGACATCGAGGTCAGGAGGTTCTGCGTCCCGAGATCGACGTGGCCCGAAGCGCAGGCCGGCGGCGTGCAACTCGACATCGAGATATTGTAGGCGCCGTTGCAGTTGTAGCAGGAGTTCACCCACGAACAGGACGTCTCGTAGACCGTGGCGCGCTCCTTCGGTGGGATCAGACAGTTGCGCTCCGAGACGCCGGTCGACGCGCCGTGCCAAGCGTGCCACGGGTCATAGTCGTTCGAGGTCGAGTAGACCCGCTCGGAGACGCCGAGGTCCGTGTGCCCCGAAGCGCAACCAGGCGGCGTGCAGCTCGACTTGCTGATCTGCCACGTCGTCGAGCTCCAGCGCCACGTGCAGGCGCGCTTGTAGACGACGCCGGCGTTACCGAGGTTGGCCGCGTAGATGTTGCCGGACATGTAGACGTCACCATTGATGGCGATCTTCTTGTTCGAGAGCGTCTGAATCTTGATGCTCCACGCCACGATCTTGCCGTCGGTCTTGTTGTTGACGTCGCAGATGCCGCTGTTGCCCGGCGCCTGCGGGATGCA
>JBEARB010000010.1:0-2518 GCA_041163625.1 Pseudomonadota bacterium
GCCACGTTCAGCATGCCACCGTGCTCGACCCCGGCAAGGGGCGAGTCGCCCGCTGCCCTCGCCGCTGCGGTTGATCCGCTCCGCCCGAGCCGCGCGCGCCCTTGCCGGCGTCTGCGCGCGCCGGCTCCGCTGACGCGTGGGCGATGGGCAAACGGCGCTCCGCAGGGGGCTCCGGAAGCCGGCTGGCCACAGCCTCGGCGACTTCGACCGTCGCACAGAACCGCTCGCCGTCCCAAACGCTTTGGTACCGAATCATACCCCATATGGCGTGTAGCAGTTTCCGCATCACGGCCACCACTGCCTTCATCTTCGGCTTGCCGCGCGCGACCAGCCGCTCGAAATACGCCTTGACCTGCGGCGAGCGTTGCAACGCGACCAGCGCCGGCATGAACAGCGCGCCGAAGCGCTCGGCCAGGCGCACGGTCGTCATGTCGGTTTCGTGGGCGCTGGTGAGCGGCTGCTTGGCGGAGACGTGCGTCGTTTTGAGGGAATTCGCGTCGATCGCGGCCTGTCTGGTGGCTTCGCCGCTACGGCAGGTTGTCGTTGACGGAGGGGCGGTGGGGGCGTTGCGTCGGTCCGTGACGAGGTTGCCCTTAGAAGCGAGCTCATGTTTCCTGCGCTTCAAGCGGCGCAGCAATGTCGCTACCAGTCCTCGTCAAAGGGGAAGGGCGGCGCCAGCTTGCCGAGCTCGCGGTACTCGGCCGCGGCGGCGTCGTAAAGGTGGCGCATGCCGACGGCCTTGTCGGCCTCGGCGGCGAGCATCGCGGCGCGCAAGACGGCGTTGCGGACGTGGCCGCCTGCGAGCTCGAAGCTGTCGCCGAGCCACTCCCAGTCAGCCGGGTCGCCGTCGTCGTCGAGCGGCAACTCGGGTGGCAGCATCACCTGCCATAGCCGGGTGCGTTCGGCCGGGGTCGGGAACGGAAAGGTCAGACGAAAGCGGATGCGGCGCAAAAAGGCCTCGTCGATGCTGGTGCCGAAGTTGGTGGTCAAGAAAACCATACCGTCGAAGTCTTCAAGCCGCTGCAGCAGGTAGTTGACCTCCAGGTTGGCGTAGCGATCGTTGGCTGAGCGGATCTCGGTCCGCTGGCCAAAAAGCGAGTCGGCCTCGTCAAAAAGCAGCGCTGCGCCGGTCTGGGTCGCCTCGTCGAAGAGCTCGCCCAGTCGCTGTTCAGTCTCGCCGACGTATTTCGAGACCAGCCGGCCGAGGTCGACGCGGTAGAGTTCCACTCCGAGGTCGCGGGCGATCAGGCCGGCGACCATGGTCTTACCGGTGCCGCTCGGGCCGGAAAACATCGCCGACAGCGCACGGCCATAGGGCATCTTGCGCTCGAAGCCCCAGCTGCCAAAGAGCTTGCCGCGCAGCTTAGCGAAACGCGCGACGGTGCGGACCTCTTCGAGCACCTCGTCGGGCAGGACCAGGTCGTCCCAGCCGGCCGTGGTTTCGACCCGAGAGCCAAATGCCCGCAGTCGCGCGCTCGTCGCCGCCAGCACGCCGGCGCGCAGCTCGCCCAGCGTCGGCGTCGGCGGTGCTACGTCGCCCTCGATCTCACCGTGGGCGCGCTGCCGGCCCATGCGGGCGCCGGCGCGCTGCATTGTCGTCGCGACCACCGCGCCGACCTGGCCGAGGCCGAGGCCGTAATGGCGGACCTCGGCGGCAAGCGCTGCGGCGTCAGTGGCGGCGACCCCGGCGTCGCCGAGCGTCGCCGCCAGCAGCGCCTGACGCTGTTCGGGCGTCGGCGGCGGCAGGTCGAGCTGCGGCACGCCGCCGGCGAGGGCGCAGAGCGCGCCAAGCTCCGGCGCAACTGGCCCTTCGTGCAACAGCAGCAGCGGTCGCGGCAGCTGGCAGAGCGCCGTCAGCCATGGCCGCACCTCGGCCGGGCGCTCACGCAGCAGCACGCCGAGGGCGTCGATGTTCCGCAGCGCAACCAGCGTCGGCCACAGATGCGCGAGCGCCGTAAGCGCGCCCAGCGCGTCGCCGCCGTCGGCGGCGCGGTCGTCGGCGTCGCGGCGCAGCAGCACGGCGGCGTCGACCAACGTCAGCGGCACGTCGAGCCGCAAAGCCACCGCCGCCGCCAGCGTCGGCAGGCCATCGCCGTTCGCCGCAGACACCAGCGTCGGCCGCCCGGCCGCCACCGCCGCCGCCACCGTGTCGATCCAGCCGGCCCGGGCTTCGCAGTAGGCGGCGACGCCGGCCTGCGGCAGGCCGTCGCCGGGCGCGCCGGGGACGGCGGCTGGTGGCGAGCCGTCGAGAAAGGCGAGACACATGGGCGTCAGCGCGACGACGTCGCCGTCGCTGCGCAGCAGCCCCGCGTCGCGCAGCACGCCACCGCGCGCCGTCCACGCTGCCATGCGCCCGGCGCCGACCAAGTTGGTAGCCAGCAACTCGTCGAGCAGCGCCACGCTGGCGCTAGAGGCGAAGCCCAGGCGGCCGGCCAGCACCCGCGCCGCCTGGGCGGTGCCGGGGTCGAGTGCGGAGACGACAGCGACCTCGAGCCCGACGCGTGCGCGGGCGTCGAGG
>JBEARB010000011.1:0-8705 GCA_041163625.1 Pseudomonadota bacterium
TCGAGCTCGTCGCTGGTCCAGGCCGCGACCTCGGCGCCCGGGAAGGCGGCGACGTAGAGGTGCTGACGACCGGTGCGGCCCTGTTTGTCGGCATCGCCGCGTGGCAGCCATTTGTGGAAGAGGCAGAGCTCGAGCGTCGGGTTGGGCTGGCCGGCCTTCTCGGGCCGCCGCTCGACCTGCCAGCGGTTGGCGAGCTTCCAGTTGGCGTCGGGCGCGAGCTGATCGCAGGGCGTCTCGGGCTCGAGCGGGGCGCTGCTGCCGCCAGGGCCACCCTTGCCGAGGCGCGGTGCGGGGCGCGGCGGCGGTCCGAGCACGTCGCCGGGGGTGGCGCCGCGCGGTGCGGCGACGGCGGCGGGAGCATCCTCGTCGGCCTCGTCGATCGGGCCGGTCGGCTTGGGCTTGGGCTTGGGCTTGGCGGCCGGAGCCTCGCCGGCGGCGGCCTTGGCGGCAGCCTCGTCCGGGTTCTCGCCCCCGGCAGGCGCGGCGGCTTCACCCTCGGCGGGCGGCGGTTCGGCGGCGACGCGCGGGGTATTCGGATCGGGCGGCGGCATGTCGACCGAGCCCTTGCAGCCGGCGAGCGCGAGCAGGGCAGCGGCGGGAGCAAGCAGGGCAGCGGCGGTACGAGTCGGCATCATGGCTCCGGTCCTACGACACTTCCCGCAGGTCGGCCAGAAAGCGGCCCATCACCACGAGATCGCAGAGCGCCTCGCCGAGCAGCGCCTCACCGGCGAGCACACCCTCGGCGACGAAGCCGCTGCTCTCGTAGAGGCGCCGCGCCGGGTGGTTGTCGGCGTGGACCTGCAACGAGACCTTCTCGAGCCCGCCCGGCCCGGCGGCCCAGCGCAGGCTGGCGTCGAGCAGCGCCCGACCGACGCCGCGACGCCATTGGCTGCGCAGCACGCCCATGCCGAGCTGGCCGACGTGCGCGTTGCGGCGGAAGGGGCCGCCGACGATGCTGATCATGCCGACCACGCTGGCGTCGTCGTCGCCGTCGTCGAGCACCGCGAGCAGCAGCACCGAGCGGTCGTGGTTGACGAAGGCCTCGATCAGGCTGCGCTCGGCCGGCACGTCGTCGAGCCAATCCTCTGGGCCTTGCAGCAAGAACTCGGTCTCGCGTAGTGCCAGACGCTTGAAATCGCACAGGCGCGCGGCGTCCGAGAAGCGCGCGCGGCGGATGGTCAGGCGTGCGCCGTGGGACGTCATGATTCGTAGAGCGTCTCGCGGCGCCGGGAGCGGCGCGCGCCGATGCGGGTTTGCAGGTCACGCAGGGCGATCTCCGCCTGGTCCTGCACCGCGGGGTCGTCGCAGAGCACGTGCGCGCGGGTGTACATCCGCGCGGCCTCTTCGAGCGCACCGACCGAGCGCGCCGCCTGCGCCGCCCGCAGCAGCAACATCGCGGCCTCGCCCGGCTGCCCGCCCATCTCCAGGTGCCAGGCCATCGCCAGCGCCTCTTCGAGGTCGGTGCGGCCCTTCGCCATCATCCAAGCGGCGACCTTGCGGTGCGCGGCGCGGCGCTCGGCCGGCGGCTGCAGGTCGTAGGCGACGCGCCACCGCAGCGACGAGGTCAGCCGATATTCCTCTTCGCTCGGGTAGCGCGAAGACGGGTTGCGGGTGACGAAGCCGCGCTCGATCAGCACCTCGAGCGACGCGTCGGGGTCGGTGACGCCGAGCTCACGGACGGCGCCCTCCCAGAACACGCGGCCGATGACGACGGCGCGGCTGAGCATCTCGCGCACCGGCGCCGGCAGCGTCAGCAGCAGCAGGCGGACGGCGGCCTCGATGTCGCCGCGCTCGAATTCGGGCAGCCGGGTGCGTTCGATCCGCCATTCGGCGGCCTCGAAGCGCATCGCGCCGCGCTCGGCGAGCACGGCGATGATCTCGGCAGCGAGGAAGGGGTTGCCCGCGGCGTGGTCGCGAATCCAATTGAGCAGCTTGCGGTTGACCGGCGCCGCGAGCAGCTGACGGATCAGCTGATCCATCGCCATCGGCCGCAGCGGCTCGAGGTGCAGGTGCTCGTCGAAATCGAGCGGCTGCTCGACCGCGCCCGAGCGCCGCGTCAGGCCCGGGCGCACCGGCTCGTCGCGGTCGAGCTCCGACGAGGTCGCCACCAACAAAATCGGCGCGCCCTGCACCATCACCAGCAGATCGCGGAGGAAGTCGCGGCTCGCGCCGTCCATGTACTGCGCGTTGCGGACCAACATCAGCACCGGCGCGCTCACGGCCAAGCGTTGGAAGAAGGTCGCGAGCGCGTGCACCAACGCCAAGCGGCCGGCCTCGGAGAGGTCGTCGTGCTGGGCGCGGCGGCCGGGGTCGTCCAGGTCGAAGGCGGGCAGGGCGCAGATGGTGTCGGCAACGCCGAAGGCCTCGGCCTCGAGCGCCTCGGTCAGGCGGCGCCGACCGAAGCGGGTGAACGCGACCAGCACCATCCGGCGCACCTTGTCGCGCACCTGCTCGGCGGTGTCGCTGACCAGTACGCCGGCGCGCGCGCGGATCATCTCGACGATGACGGCCCAGGGCACGTCGCGGCGCAGCGGCGCGCAGGTCACCTCGAGCAGGTTGTAGAGCTTGACGGGGTGGTCCTTCACGGCGGCGCGGAAGGCGTCGAGCAGCATGTTCTTGCCCATGCCCGCGGCGCCGGCGACCAGGCAGCAGAGCGGGCGCGAGCGCACCTCGATATCGTCGATCATCGCCCACAGCCGGCCGAGCTCCACCTCGCGACCGACGAGCGGGAAGTCGCTCGTCCACGGGTCGCAGAGCAGCAGCAGGTGGTGGGTCTGCGCGCGGACGTAGAAGGTCTCTTGGGCGTCTTGGTGGCCGGTAATTCGGGCGACGAGCACGTAGGGGCCGACGGCGAGGCGGGCGTCCAAGATCGGCGTCTTGCCGATCTCCCACCGCGCCGCGAGCGGGGCGCCGTCGCGGTACTCCGAGAACGGCACGGCGAAGACGGTAGCACCGCTGGGCTGGCTGCGAATCTGCAGCAGACCGTAGGCCCGCGCCGCGCCCTCGTCGTGCTCGAGCTCGTGCGCCAAGCGCGCGAAGAAGAGCTTGGTCGCCGAATCCTGCCGCGCCTCGGCCTCGTCGTGCCGGGCCCAATAGAGCTCGATCAGCCGCTGCCGCGCGCCCTGGTGGTCGTCCGCCTCGATGGCGTCGCGCAACAGCTCGGTCACGGTGCCGAAGGCGTGTGCGTAGAGCACGTCGAGCACCGCGAGCCGATGCCGCAACGCGAGCAGCTGCTGGCGCTGCCCGTAGTCGTCCCACGGCCGCACCATGCGCGCGAGGTGCTCCTCCTCCTGCCGCAGGTAGTCGCGCTCGCTCGCCATCCGCCGATAGCGCTCGAGCTCGCCCATCGCGCGGGCGTAACAATCAGCCGCCCGCTGCTTGCGCCGCTCGCGCTCGGCCTCGCCGGCAAGGAAGCGCTCGAGCGCCCCCCACACCTCACGCATCGACTGTGGCCGCTCGACCGGCTCCTTGCGGAGCATCTCCATCACCAAGGCGTCGAGCTCGGCCGGCACCTCGCGGTCGCGCGCCATCACCGAGGGCGGCAGCGGCGTCAGCGTGCGCGTCGCCTCGAGCTGCTGCTCGCTGGTCTCGCCGCTGAACGGCCGCCGCAGCGCCAACACCTCGTAGAGCATCACGCCGAACGCGTAGATATCGCTGCGATGGTCGACCATCGAGTCGCGCCCGGACGCCTGCTCGGGGCTCATGTACGCCGGCGTCCCGACGATGAAGCCCTCGGCGTGGCTGCCCGAGCCCATCCGCTTGGCGATGCCCCAGTCCATCACCTGGACTTCGCCGAACTCGCCGAGCAGCACGTTCTCGGGCTTCAGGTCGCGGTGCACCACGCCCTTGCTGTGCGCGTACTCCAGGCCCTGCGCCAAGCTCATGAAGATCGAGGCGAGCCGGCGCAGCGTGTAGCGCTCGACCGCCTCGCGGTCGCCGATGCGCAGCAAGTCGATGACGTCGCCCAAGCTCGTATTGCTGACGAGCTTCATCGTGTAATAGGGCGTGCCGTCGTCGCGGAAGCCGAGCTCGTGCACCGGCACGATGGTCGGGTGCTCCAGACCGCCGATGATCCGGGCCTCGCGGCGCAACGCCATGATGTGCTCGGGGCTGTCGGCGAACTGCGGCAGCAGGCGCTTCTGGGCCACGTCGCGGCCGAGGAAGGCGTCGCGCACGCGGACCACCTCGCCCATGCCGCCGCGGCCGAGCGCCTCGAGCTCCAGGTAGCGACCGAGCGTCTCGGGTACGCCGCCGACGTCGATGCTGCCGTCGGCCGCGAGCACCGGCGCCGCCGTGAGGTTGCGCAGCGCGTCGGCAGCGGTCTCGTCGCGGACGCGGGTGATGAGGATATCGTCGTCGAAGACCGTCGGCCGCTCGTCGCCGGCGCCGAGGCTGCCGATGACGGTGACTTCGGTGCCGACCATCGCCTCGGATTGGCGACGCGGATGCAGCGCACGCTGGAACTCGGCGGCGTCGAAGCCGGCCGTGGTGCGGAAGCGCTGGACGCGCGTGACCTCGGGGTTGTCGAGCCCGTCGGCGTCGACGTCGGCGTCTCGAACGGTCGGCCGTTCCCCCGCCTCTGGGAGCTCGGGCTGCGTCAATCGCTCGTCTTCCCCGCTCATGCCGCTCCACGCGCCGCCGGGCATGGGCCTGCCCGAACCGGGGGAGGGTAGCAGCCGGCCCGGCGGGGCTCAATGCGTCAGGGCACGGCCTTGTCTCGACACTGGGCAGTGGCCTGCTCGGGCCGACACGAACTCGACAGCGGAGGCGGCGTGACGGCGGCAACCCTGAAATTGGACGGCGGCTCGGTCGACCGGCGAGGCCCGACCACGGCGGGCATGCCGACCAACAAGACCAGCGCGTTGGTGTCGCGGTACGAGAGCCCGAGCAGCGCGCCGAGCCGCAGCATGAAGTCGACGCAGGTGAGGTAGAGCAGCGTCCCGAACTGCTCGAACGCGGCGCGTGGCCCCGTGCGTTCGACCATACGCCTCACGCCGAGGACCAAGCGGCCCGCGGTGCCGGCGCCGCCCAGCCCTACCAACCCCACGGCACCGGTGACGATCGGGCCGTGTAGGAAAGCGTTGCGGGTCCGCTGGCCCGCCGGCGGCACCGACAGCGTCTCGAACGGTCGGCCGTACCTCCTACTCGGGGAACTCGGGCTGCGTCAGTCGTCCGTCATCCCCGCTCATGCCGCTCCACGCACCGCCTGGCGGGGGAGCCCGAGCCGGGGGAGGGCAGCAACCGGCCCGGCTGGGCTCAATGCGCGTTGCCGCCCATAACTGGGGCCCGGAGGTGTCCGGTCCGACGCCTGCCAGCAGCGTGGTCGGTCAGTGGATCTCCATGAGCTCGTCCGCGGGCGCCGTCCACAGCGCGACCCGACCGCGGCGTCCGCGGATGTCGAACTCCCCGACCTTCTGCACGATGTCGGTGCGTTGCCAGCGGGATCGAGCAGCTTCGACCGCGCTGTCGGAGATCAGGATGGAGTGGCCGAGCGTCTTGGTCATGGCCTCGATTCGGGACGCGACGTTGACCGTGTCTCCGATAATCGTGAACTGCCGGCGCATCTCGGAGCCCACGTCCCCGGCGATGACGGGTCCGAAGTGGATCCCGATTCCGTGACGCAAGGGCGGCAATCCGAAGTGCTGGCGCTCGATGTTGTGGGCTCGCAGCGCACGTTCCATCGCGATGGCGGCGGTGACGGCCTTGTCGGCGCACCCCTCGTCGACATCGGGGACGCCGAAGACCGCCATCAGCGCGTCGCCCATGAACTTGTCGACGACGCCGCCGTGCTTCAGCACCACCCCGACCATGACTTCGAAGTAGTCGTTGAGCTCACGGAAAAGTTGTTCGGGCGAAGTCGACTCACCCTGGCTCGTGAATCCGCGCAGGTCGGTGAACAAGACCGCGGCGTCGTAGGAGGCACGACTGCGCGTCGCGGCGTCTCTCTCGAGAACTTCGCGCGCGAACTCAGGGGAGATGTAGGCACCGAGGCGGTTCTTCGCTCGCTCTGCCGACTGCACCGCCTCCATGCCGCGACCGACAGTGATCCGAATCCAATCCGACATCAGCGTGGCCACGATCGCTGCACTCACCATCAGTGCGGAACCAGAGACGAAGTCGATCGGCTGGCTCGCCCTGCTCCCGTTGAGCGTCTGGTCGAGCCAGACCAGCGCCAAGCCACCGAACAGGACGATCCGCACTTCCAATCGAGCCGCCTGAGTCGACAGTCGGAGCGGGACGGTGGCGAGCGCGACCAGCAAGGCGGCCGAAGTCGGTTGCGTCGCAAAGCCCGTGAACTCGGGTCGCGGCCACAGGACCGATGGAACCAGGGAGATCGTCGCGATGATGCCGTCGAACCCCGCCGATACCACGAGCCAACTCCGCTCGATCGTCGCGGTTCGGGTGAGGTAGAGGATGACGAGCGACCAGATGATGCCGAGCGCCAGGGTGGGTCCGGCGACCCAGAGTACCTGGATGGGACGAGCGCCGGTCTGCACGTGGAATACGACCATCGCGAGGAACAGCGTCAGCCCAACAATCCGCGCGTAGGCCATCCCCCGTTCACCCAGGCGCGCCGCCTCGAGGAGAAACTCTTCCGCAGAGGCCTTTTCTCGGTCCGCTGGTAGCAACGCTGCCATCGATCGAGCGCGATGGCGCCAGCGATTCCACATCTCGACTACCTCTCGGTCGGCGCTGCGAGCCGTTCCTTGCCGGGCGTCGAATCACCCATGATGCGCTCGACTTGGTCACGCATCTTGACGCGTTGGTCGGCCGTCAACTTGGGGTTGATGTCGATGATGGCGAGAATTTGGCCCTTGCCGAACACCTTCGCTTCGATCATCTCCGAAACTTGGTTCCAGACCTCGACGTAGGCTGTCATCCGAGGGTCGCGGAGCAGACCACCACCGAGCTTTCGGGATTGCTCCATCAGCCAAGGCCCGATGCCCGACTTCTCGTGCTCGGTCGTGGTCTTGTTGACTCGGGTGAGGCGGTCGCCTCCCTTCCAGCCCAAGTCGTCGTTGATGCCAGGGATCGCATCCCCGCGCGCGGCAGAGAGGCGAGCCAGCGGATGGGCCATATGATGGAGGGCAGAGCCGATTCCCTTGCTGACGTGGGTGAAGACCTCGCCCTCGGTGAGGCGCTCGCCCGCGAGGTGAAAAACGTCGCCACTCGCGCGGTGATGCGTCGAGCGAACCCGGTCTTCTGGTTTCGCGTTGCGGTTGTAGGTCTTGAGGCGGTCCGTCTCGGCTTTGGCGATCGCTGGCGCCTGGAATGTCACCACACGCGAGACCTGACTCGGAAAGTGAGTCGCGGTCAGCTGGGCCAGCGCACCACCAAGGCTGTGCCCGCTAACGATGACCCGCCCCCGGGCGAACGTGAGAATATCGGCGATGCGCCCCTCGTTCGACGCGAACTGATAGCTGCCGACCGAGTCCTTGGACATGTCGTCGCGAACACCCCGCTTCTCGGCGGTACCTCTGAAAGCCAAGACCGGTGGCGGCGCACCACCGTGAATCGCGCGAATCACCTGGGCCTGCTCCGTCGATCCTTCGAGCGCCTCGGCAGTGGGCATGTAGAGGACCGCGCGAAAACCGCTCTCGGGGTCGTTTGCGGTGCCAGCCTCTCGATAACCCCACTGCGCGAGCTTGCGCGGGTCGAGTTTGCCGTATGCGCCACTGTGCGCGAGTTGCTCGAGGATGACATCCTGATTGGACACGTCGTGGGTATCACCGATGACCCGACGCTGACGCGCTCGTGCACGCCCTCCAGCCGGGGCTTGTCGGCTTGTCGAGGGGGAGCGCTGCTGCTGAAGCCCACCGTCAGGGGACACCAACTGTCGCCCTTCCGCGTAGTTGAGGTTGGCCAAGCCGTGCCCGGGCGGCGCCCCTGTCGGCGAAACCGGCGCCGACCCGACTTTCGCGTGCTGGGAGACGCTCTCGTGCTGCATTCTGGACATTTGGACCTTGTTCCACGTGCGCGCGCACTGCTACCCGCCACGCCAGCTGGCCGGCGTTCGAGGCAGGATGATGCCGCAATCGATCCGTAGATATAACCAATATACTTGGCTTGTCAGGAAAACCGCGTATAGGAATCGAGGTGTCGGGTGGGGGCGGGCGTGTCCGGTCCGGCAGGCTCCACATCTGCCGTCGACGCGTTCAGATCCCGCCACCCGGATCGACGGTGCGACGCGACCCGAAGAGCTCACGGTCCCGCAGCGCCAAGAGCCCGGCGCGGATCGCCCGATCGACGCCCTGCTGCAGGCTGATCTGCAGCCCGTCGCCGCCGCGGTCCGGGGCCGGCTCGCCGTCGACCAGCTCGAGCGTCAGCGCGAAACGAGCGCCCGTCGCCTCGCCAGCCTCGGGCGTGGGCAACGCGCCTTGATCTTCGCTCACGAGCACGATCATCCCGGCCCGCATCAGCAGCGACGCGCCGTCGGCCAACGGGACGCCCGCATCGTCGGGCCAGGCGAGGGCCTGCACCCCGCGCTGGAACAGGCCGGCCTCGAGGCCGACGACCACCTGCTGGCGGACGTCACGGCTGCCACCGCGGACGCAGACCATGCCGGCGCGGTGGCCGAGGTGGGCGGCCCGCGCGGCGGCGTCGACGCGGCGGACGATGCCGACCCGGCCGTCCTCCTGCTGCTCGCTGCGGACCATGCCCGCGGCGACGGTCGCGTTGCTCACCGGGTCGATGAGGATGAACGC
>JBEARB010000012.1:0-6225 GCA_041163625.1 Pseudomonadota bacterium
CAGTACTGGGAGGGCGAGCGGGCGCAGTGGCTGTCGGCGCTCTACCGCCTGGCGCGGGGGCAGGACTCCGGACGCAGCTACAGCCTCAACGAGGCCGGCCTGGCGTCGTGGACCGCCGCGCTGCGCGGGACGCTGACGATGCTCGATGCGCTGAAGCCGACCTGCGACGACGCCGCCAAGCGCCCCTTGCTCGAGGCCTGCAAGCCGACGCACGGCAAGCCTCGGCTCGAGGGCTTGTACGCGGAGAACGACCCGGTGAACTGGTGCAGCTACGTGCCGCGCGGGCGGGCGCTGCTGCAGCAAGAGCTCGAGGCCGCGATGCAGCGCAACGGCGACATTCAAGCGCGCGCCGCTGGCGGCGGCGTCCGGGCGGAGGACCTCGAGCGGCAGGACGGTTGGTTCTCCGAAGACGGCCTGGGGCGCTGGGAGGACCAGTTCACCTTCGGCAAGGCGCAGCAAGACAAGGCCATCGGCCCGTTCCGCGCCCTCTTCGAGGCGATCGGTGCCGAGCTGCAGCAGCCCGAGCGGGTCTTCGCCGCGCGCGTCGAGGCCATGAAGAAGCTCGAGGCCGAGGTGCGGCGGCTCGCACCGCGCTGGACGCGCCCGCCCGCCGGCACGACGTTCTACGGCGTCGACCTCGCGCGTTCGCAGGTCAAGCGGGTCTACGGCAAGGTGCAGGTCGTCGCGGCGGGCGGCTCGCCGACCTGGACCATCAAGAAGAACGCGCTCGGCATCCCGCTGTACCGCGACCGTGGCGGCTGGGTGCTCTACCAGGTGCCCGGTGAGCCGCTCTGCCAGCTGCACAACTTCTTCGCCTCCGAGACCTTCGACGGTCGCGGCTACCAGAAGGACGACGCCGTCCACTTCGGACGGGTACGCTGGCAGCAGTGCCGGTGAATCGGCCGCGCTGAGCGCGCTGCCTCAGGGGAGTGAACATGGAGAGAAAGATGGAAAGGATGATCAGCGTCTTGGTCGCGGCATCGCTGCTCACGGCTTGCAGCTCGGCCGCCAGCGGTGGTGGCGTCGTCGGCGCTGGCACGGGCTCGACGGTCACGGCCGACTGCACGACGGCGGCGGTGCTCGACGTCGCCGCCTACCGCGGCGGCGGGACGATCGCCGCGGGGAGCTGCCACATCGTCGACAAGGAGCTGCTGGTCGATGGCGGCGTGCTCACCATCGAGGCCGGCGCGACGCTGCAGTTCGCTGCCGACGTCGGCCTGGTCGTCGAGGAGGACGGCCGCCTCACCGTGGCCGGCACCGCCTCGGCGCCGGTGATGCTGGTCGGCAAGGAGGCGACGCCCGGCTTCTGGAAGGGCGTCCGGCTGCGCACCAAGGGCGCCGCGAACGCGCTGCAGCACTTCACCCTGGCGCATGCCGGCAGCAAGGCCTGGAGCGGCGCTTCGTACGCGACCGCATCGCTCTATGCGACGTCGGGCTGTGGCGCGACCCTGGCCGACTGCGAGATCCGCGACGGCGGCGGGCACGGCTTCGTCGCCGAGAAGCAGAGCGAGTTGATGATCTCGGGCTGCACGTTCAGCAAGCTGGCCGCCGGCGGCTACGTCCACCCCGAAGTCGCGGGCAACTTGGCCGCCGACAATGCGTTCACCGACAACGCCACGAACGTGGTGCGTGTCGGCTTCAGCTCGCCGGACATTGCCACCGCTGCGGCCTGGCAGGACATCGGCGTGCCGTGGCGGGTCGAGGCATCGCTCGATGTGCGCGCGCCGCTGACCATCGCGCCGGGCGCGGTCGTCGAGTTCGGCCAAGACGTCGGCGTGCGCGTCAAGGGTGAGGGCCGGCTGACGCTCGCGGGTACGGCCGAGGCGCCCATCACCTTGACCGGCGTGGAGGCGATCCGCGGCTATTGGCAAGGCATCCAGGTCGAGAGCCGCGGCGCGGACAACGTCCTCGACCACGTCGAGCTCGCGTTCGCGGGCTCGAAGCAATGGACCGGCGCGGCGGACTCCGCGGCGGCGCTGCGGCTCGAAGAGGGCGCCGGCCTGGCGCTCGAGAACACCGTCATCCGGCAGAGCGGCAACTACGCCCTGTGGAGCGACGACGACGTGCTGATGCCGGCCTTTGGCGGCGTCCGCTTCGAGGCCAACGCCAAGGTCGCCGCGCTGCACGCCAACGCCGTGGGCGCGCTGACGGCAGACACCGCCTTCGTCGACAACGACGAGCAGGCCGTGCGGGTGACGCCGGCGAGCGCCAACGTGCTGAGCGCGGCGGCGACCTGGCGGGCACTGGCCGTGCCCTATGCCGTGACCAAGGAGACCCGCATCGAGGCGGCGCTGACGATCGAGGCGGGGACGCAGCTGACCTTCTTCCAGGACGCGTGGCTGCACGTTCGGGACGAAGGCAGCCTGACCGCGATCGGCAGCGCCGAGGCGCCGATCGTGTTCTCGTCGCCGGCGGGCGAGGCCGTGCCGGGCTATTGGAAGGGGCTCGGCATCTCGACGGCGTCGACGGCCAACAAGCTCGACCACGTCACCATCCGCAACGCGGGCTCGAAGAGCTGGTACGGCGGCGACGATGCGACCGGCGCCCTGCGCCTGGACAACGGGGTCGTCGCGATCACCAACAGCACCATCGCCGACATCGCCGGCTGGGGCATCGACCTGGGCTCGAAGGGCTCGGTCACCGATTGCTCCGGCACGACCTTCTCGAAGGTCAGCGGCGACAACGTCAAGGGCAACCCGGCTGGCGTTTGCATGTGACGCGATGAGCCCAGGGCGTGTTGAGCGGGCACGTGCTCAGTCGGCTCCAGCCCTTGGAACCTCGATACCCTCACAGTACCGCAGCCTGACGACGTCGGGCTCCTCGGCGGGTACAGCCCCCTGGACAACGCGGAGGCCCAAAGTCGGGCGCCTTGTCGCCCACCGAATGCCTTCGACGTTGTGCGCCCAGCCCAGGAGCGTGTCGAGTCGTTGGCGCGCTGCGGTCGTCTCTTCGGCGCGACCGCAACGCACGTGGAGCTCGAGGGTCGTGAAGGTTCGGTGGGGCGGAAGGGTGTCGGCCAGCAGGCCGAGGAATTCGCGGGCGCGGCGTGCTTTGACGACGTCGCTCTCGGGGACGACCGAGCCCCAGGGAATCAAGGTCGCGATGACGCAGCAGGTCGTCACGAGCCCCGTTCGGCCCAGCCCCGCGAGGCGCACCAGCACGGTCGCCGCAACAGCGGCAACTGGAGCCGACGCGAGCCATGCATAGTAGGCTTGGTAGTTGCCGTGGTTCAGTGTGAACGGCGCGAGCATGACGACGAAGGCGACCACCATCACCCGCCAAGGCGGCAGATTCCCCACGGATGGAGGTTGGGGCGCCACCGGCGGATCGACAACGCGTCGCCGCCACCACGCCCAGCCACAACCGCCCACCGCTAGGGCCATCGCGAGAGCGAGCTGGGGTAGCCATCGGCTGAGGTCTTGGCCGGCAAGCTCGGCGGCATGCCGAATTTCGGACGCGGTCGGGATGCGGTGAAGCCAAGGGTCGGTGGGGCCGGGCGTCAGGCGCCAGATCGCCACGACGATGGCGGCTGCGGCCGCCGCCGACGCGAATGCGTACCTGCGTTCGTCGGCGTCTTCACCTCGCGGCCGGGCAAAGAGCAGGACCATTGGCGGAACCATCAGCATGAGCACGTACTTCACGAACACGCCGGTCGCCACGATCGCGAGCAGCAAGGCGACGTCGGGCCAGCGCTTGCTGACGGCCGCCCGCTGCGCGACGCGTACGGCCCAGAGAAGACAGGCGGAACCGAGCAGATTCTCGATCCCCGAGGCGCGCACCAATAGCTCGGAGACGCCGGGTGCCATCCCGAACATCGCCGCAGCCAATGAGGCCTCGGACGCGCGATAGCCGGAGCCGGCCAAGATGCTGGCCCATGCCCAAACGGTCGCGGCCAACGCCAACCCGTTCGCCAGTTGGAAGGGCCAATGCGCGCCCGGATCCAGATGGTCGGCCAATCGGTAGATGGCTGCGCCCGAAATGAGCCTTCGACCTTCTTCCCACGCTGCGGCACCTTCCATGGCTTGGAAGAGAAATCGATAGTCGTCGTACGCGAACTCGAACGCCCCGAGCGCGGCGACCGAGACCGTCGCGCACGCGAGCACCGCCAGGATTCCGACCGAGCCCGCGCTGCGCCAGTCGACGCCGACTGCCCGCCCACGGCGACGCCACCCGAGCCCGATGACCCACAGCACGCCCACGGCTAGCAAGATCGGGATCACGGCGGGCGGCCAAGGCCGCGTGTTGCGGAGCTCCTCCGGGCCAGGTCGGGTGGCGGCCTCGACGTGGATCGGACGCTCTCCCCACATCCACGCCGCCTCGTGGGCCACAATGGTCGGTTCGATGCCCCGCAACAGCCCCGAGGGGCACTCGGCACCTTCGAGGCAACGCAGCGCGAATTGTCGCGTGCGTAGGTCTGCCGCCGAGTCTCCGTTGCGGGGCGCGAGTTCGACGCGGCAGCGACCAGAGGCACAGCGGTAGGTCGCGACGATGGAGCCGTGGCCGATGGCGGCGCCTTCGAGCCGGCAGCCACCCTCGAGTCTCGGCGCATCGAGCATTCGCTCGACGAGCAACTCCTGGCCTGGCGGGATGCCTTGCGTACGTGCGACACTGGCGAGTCCCCGCATGAAGGAGCCGCCAACAGAAGGCGCTACGGACGTCCCGGATGGCGAGGCCTGCCCCACGTTCCGCAACGATGCGAAGGACAATCGCTGCGGCCCTAGCGCCGGCTCTGCCGCGCAAGCTCGAGCGTGATGGCCGTCACCGCGCGCTGCGCCGGCTCGTTGGCGTCATCCACGGCGCTCGATTGCAGGTTCCCCGACCAGACGACGTGGCCTTTGCGGGCATCGACGAGCTCGAGCAGCACCGAAGCGGTCCATAGACGGGTCGGCACGACCGTCGCAGCCTCGATGGATTGCCTGGCCTGATCGAAATCGACCAACGGTGCCAAGGACGGAACGGGCGGAACGTTCGGGCGAGCGACGCGCACGGGCCAGCCTCCAGGGGTGCGCGTCAGGATGAACGCGTTCTGCTTTGCCCAGGTACGCGTCGCGATGCGGTATTGAGCGTGGGCCGCTTGGTAGGCGAGCACCCGCTCCGCGTGGGCACGAACCTCTGCGTTGTAGCGCTGTGCGGCGTTGTTGTAGTCGCGGACGGCGAGGCGCAAAGCTGCGAGGTCTTCTGCGTCGAGATTGCGGCGGAGCGTCACCCGGCGTTCGGTTGCGGTCAGCGAGAAGTCGAAGACGCGCAGGAAATAGTCGGCGTTCAGATGCGAGTAGTCGACGAGCTCCGGCCCCCAGAGCGAGGTGGGGTCGGTCAGGTGCAGAACCAGGCCCTGATTGCGGTACCACCACTCGTCCGAGCCGCGCGTCTGGGTTTGCGTCGTCGTCGTCTTTCCGTCGCCCGCGCTGTCGGTCCGGACCGTCGTTCGCGTGGTCGTGTCGCGCCCTGGATGGCGCTGCATCCGGAAGGTCACCTCGCCGAGCACGCCCGCGTCCTTGACCTTGTAGCCCGCCGCGAGGAAGGCGGAGATCAAGCGAAAGCGCGCGATGATGTCGCGCTGGCCGTGGTCGGCCTTGGCATTCGCCGCGGTGTTGCCCGATGCCAGCGCCGAGCTGGGCACCGCGACCACGATGACCGCGCCGGGGCGGACAGGAAAGCCCTGCGGCGTGCCTTGCCCGAGGACTTTGCCCTCGACCTCGTCGCGCACGGTGCTCGACGGCTTGTCCGACCGCCAAGTGAAGGCCGGTGGCGCGGATGTTGTCCACGATGGCGCAACGGGAGCGGCAGGTCGAAGACCTTGAAGACTGGGCGCGCAGCCAACTGCAAGCAGCGTGCAGGCCGCAGCCCAAACAACGATTGTACGGGTTCGCATTCGCCTCCTCCTGGTTCGCGGCTCTTCGAGCGCAGCGGGTCGCGCTTCTCCATCACCCCGAAAAGATGATACGGCGCAGGACATGATGATCGTGCGACTCCGGGGCATCAGACTGAATGCTAGTCAGGCAAGGCGGAAAGCCGTATCAGGAAAAAGACCAATATTTTGAGTGCGCACGCCCTCGCCACGGCACCCAGACCAGGCCCGGCGCGAACTGGCTGCTCTTGTTGCCCCACTGCAGCCGGCCCGCGCCCAGGTTGTCGCCGTCCGAGCCGCCGTTGCACTGCACGCCGCGATTGCAGCGATGGTTCAATGGCATGAATCCGTCGCGATTGGCCCAGACGAACACGGGT
>JBEARB010000013.1:0-5016 GCA_041163625.1 Pseudomonadota bacterium
CCAAGGGCAAGCCGCTCGAGAAGTTCTATCCCGTCTTCGAGATGCACGACACCATCGCCTTCACCCCGGGGCAGGTCACCAAGGGCGACACGCACGTCCGTGACGGCCTGGACCTGAAGCGGATGATGGTGACGGTCGTGGTGGCGATGCTACCCGCGGTCGGCATGGCCCTGTACAACGTCGGCTACCAATCGCACCTCGCGATGCAGCAGGGCGCGGTGGCGCTGGACAACTGGCAGGAGGCGGCGTACGCCGCGCTCGGCCTGGGCTACGACCCGGCCAATCTCCTCGCAAACGTCGTGCACGGCGCGCTCTACTTCGTGCCGCTGATCGCGACCTGCTTCCTCGCGGGCGGCGCGGTCGAAGTCGGCACGGCGATCATTCGCAAGCACGAGGTGAACGAGGGCTTCCTGGTCTCGGGCTTCCTGATCCCGCTGATCGTGCCGCCGACCCTGCCGCTCTGGCAGATGTTCCTCGGCACGGTCTTCGGCATCCTGATCGGCAAGGAGATCTTCGGCGGCACCGGCTTCAACATCCTGAACCCGGCCCTGGTCGCCCGCGCCTTCCTCTTCTTCGCCTATCCGGCGGAGATCTCGGGCGACAAGGTCTGGATCGCCGCCGACTTCGCCAAGGTCGACGGCGTCACTGGCGCGACCTGGCTGGCCAAGGCCAGCGAGGCCGGCATGGACGCGACCGCCGGCTTGGGTCAGCTCGACTGGTGGGACGCCTTCCTCGGCTTCGTGCCCGGCTCGATGGGTGAGACCTCGGCGGCGGCGGCGCTGATCGGCGCGGTCATCCTGGTCGCGACGCAGATCGGCTCGTGGCGGACGATGCTCGGCGTGACGCTCGGCACCATCGCGATGGCGTCGCTGCTCAACAGCATCGGGTCGGAGACCAACCCGTTCTTCAACGTGCCGTTCTGGTACCACATGGTGCTCGGCGGCTGGGCGTTCGGCACGGTCTTCATGGCGACCGAGCCGGTCACCTCGCCCTTCACCGAGACGGGCAAGCTGATCTACGGCTTCTTCATCGGTGTGCTGGTGGTCCTGGTCCGCGTCATCAACCCCGCCTACCCGGAGGGCATGATGCTCGCGATCCTGTTCATGAACATGTTCGCGCCCTTCATCGACCACTGGTTCGTGCAGGCGAACATCAAGCGGAGGCTCGCGCGCCATGCAGTATAGCAACGGCTACATCTTCGGCTTCGCGGCGGCGATCTGCGTCGTCTGCGGTGTGGTGGTGGCCGGTTCGGCCGTCTCGCTCAAGGACCGCCAGGAGGCCAACGCCCGCCTGGACCGGCAGAAGAAGGTGCTCTCGGTCGTCGGTCTGCTCAAGGAGGACGAGAACCTCGAGCGCGCCGCGATCGAGGCTCGCTTCGCCGAGCGGATCAAGCCGCAGGTCATCGAGCTCGCGACCGGCAAGCCGGCCGAGGGCATCGACCCTGCGACCTTCGACCAGCAGGCCGAGGCCAAGGATCCGGCGGTCGGCATCGACGCCCCGAGCAACCAGGCCAAGGTCCTGCGTCTGCCCAAGCACGCGATCGTCTACCAGGTGCTGAGCGAGCAGAAGCAGGTCGAGCGCGTGGTGCTCCCGGTCGAGGGCAAGGGCCTGTGGTCGACGCTCTACGGCTACCTGGCGGTCGAGAAGGACGGCGACACCATCGCCGGCCTGACCTTCTACCAGCACGGCGAGACGCCGGGCCTCGGCGGCGAGATCGACAACCCGCGCTGGAAGGCCCTGTGGCCGGGTCGAAAGATCCACAACGCCGACGGCAAGACCGCGATCCGCGTCGTCAAGGGCGCTGCGGGTCCGACCGGCGAAGCCCCGAACAAGGTCGACGGCCTCTCGGGCGCGACGCTGACCAGCAACGGTGTGACCTACCTGCTCCAGTTCTGGGTGGGTGAGAACGGTTTCGGTCCCTACCTCGCCGGCATGACCGGCGCGAAGCAGGGAGGTTGAGCCATGGCGAGCAAGAACAAGGAAGTCCTGCTGGACCCGTTGTTCAACAACAACCCGATCGCGCTGCAGGTCCTCGGAATCTGCTCGGCGCTGGCGGTGACGACCAAGCTGGAGACGGCGTTCGTCATGACGCTGGCGGTGACGGCCGTGACGGGTCTGTCGAACCTCTCGGTCAGCGCGATCCGCAACCGCATCCCGCCGAGCATCCGCATCATCGTGCAGCTGACGGTCATCGCCTCGTTGGTCATCGTCACCGACCAGATCCTCAAGGCGTTCCTGTACGACATCAGCAAGCAGCTCTCGGTCTTCGTCGGCCTGATCATCACGAACTGCATCGTGATGGGCCGCGCCGAGGCCTTCGCGATGCAGAACCCGCCGGTCAAATCGCTGATCGACGGCATCGGCAACGGCCTGGGCTACGGCTTGGTGCTGATCGCCGTCGCCTTCGTCCGTGAGCTCTTCGGCTCGGGCAAGATCTTCGGCATGACGGTGCTGCAACCGGTGACCGAAGGCGGCTGGTACACGCCGAACGGCCTGATGGTCCTCGCGCCCGGCGCCTTCTTCCTGATCGCGATCTTCATCTGGGTGCTGCGCACCTACAAGCCGGAGCAGGTCGAGGCCGATTAGGCCCCGAAACGCCGATTCGGCCTCTGACCAGGAGCGAAACGATGGAGCACTATCTCAGCCTCTTCCTCAAGGCGACCTTCGTCGAGAACATGGCCCTGGCCTACTTCCTCGGCATGTGCAGCTTCCTCGCGGTGTCGAAGAAGGTGGACACGGCGATGGGCCTCGGCATGGCGGTCATCTTCGTCCTCGGCGTCACCACGCCGGTGAACAACCTCCTCTTCCAGTACGTGCTCAAGCCCGACGCGTTGGTCGAAGGCGTGGACCTCTCGTTCCTCGCCTTCTTGACCTATATCGGCACGATCGCGGCCATGGTGCAGATCGTCGAGATGGCGCTCGACAAGTACGCCCCGGCGCTCTACGGCGCGCTCGGCGTGTTCTTGCCGCTCATCGCGGTGAACTGCGCCATCCTCGGCGCGAGCCTGTTCATGGCCGAGCGTGACTACGGCTTCGGCGAGTCCGTGGTCTTCGGCTTGGGCTCGGGTCTGGGCTGGGCGCTCGCCATCGTCGCCCTCGCCGCTCTACGCGAGAAGCTCAAGTACAGCCATGTCCCTGCGGGCCTGCGCGGTCTCGGCCTGACCTTCATGATCACCGGCCTGATGGCGATCGGCTTCATGGCCTTCTCGGGCATCCAGCTCTAAGGCCCCACGGGCCCAGGGAGAACGCACAATGACTGTCGCTGTCCTCGGTGTGGTGATGTTCACCGTCGTGATCCTCTCGCTCGTGGCCGTCCTCGCGGTCGCCAAGAGCAAGCTGGTCAGCAGCGGAGAGGTGACCATCCTGATCAACGACGATCCGGACAAGGCACTCAAGGTGCCCGCCGGAAGCACGTTGCTCAACACCCTGTCATCCAACAAGATCTTCATTCCCTCGGCCTGCGGTGGCAAAGGTTCGTGCGGGGTCTGCAAGGTCCACGTCCACGACGGCGGCGGCACCCTGCTGCCGACCGAAGTCAGCCACATCAGCCGCGGTGAAGAGCGCGAAGGCTGCCGCTTGGCCTGCCAGGTCAAGGTCAAGTCGGACATGAAGATCGAGGTCGAGCCCGAGATCTTCAGCGTGAAGAAGTGGACCTGCAAGGTTCGCAGCAACCACAACGTCGCGACGTTCATCAAGGAGTTGGTGCTCGAGCTGCCCGAGGGCGAGAGCGTTCCGTTCCGCGCCGGCGGCTACATCCAGATCGAGTGCCCGCCCCACGTCGTGAACTACAAGGACTTCGACATCGAGCCCGAGTACCGCGGCGATTGGGACCAGTTCAACATGTGGCGCTACGTCTCCAAGGTCGACGAGGAGGTCATGCGTGCCTACTCGATGGCCAACTACCCAGAAGAGCGCGGCATCATCATGCTCAACGTGCGTATCGCCTCGCCGCCGCCGCGCGCGCCCGAGGGAACGCCTCCCGGCATCATGAGCTCGTACATCTTCAACCTGAAGCCCGGTGACGAGGTCGTGATCTCCGGTCCTTTCGGCGAGTTCTTCGCCACCGAGAACAAGACCGAGATGGTCTTCATCGGCGGCGGCGCGGGCATGGCCCCGATGCGCTCGCACATCTTCGACCAGTTCCGCCGGATCAACACCGACCGCAAGGTGAGCTTCTGGTACGGCGCCCGCTCGTTCCGCGAGGCCTTCTACATCGAAGACTTCGACGCGATTCAGAGCGAGAACGAGAACTTCGTCTGGCATCTCGCGCTCAGCGACCCGCAGCCCGAGGACGATTGGGGCAATGCGGAGGCCGAATCCCGCAAGCCGCTCGGTGCCGAGCACGGCTACAAGGGCTTCATCCACAACGTCCTGTTCGAGAACTACCTGAAGAATCATCCGTCGCCGGAGGACTGCGAGTACTACATGTGTGGTCCGCCGATGATGAACCAGGCGGTGATCAACATGCTCCTCGACCTCGGTGTGGAGCGCGACAACATCCGCCTCGACGACTTCGGCGGCTGAGATGAGCGAGCCGGCGCCGCCCTGGTCGCGCCTGCGTCCGCTGCCGGTCTTGTTCGTGATCGGCTTGTTCGTCGCCCTGTGGTGGCGGCAGCCGCGCAAACCGACCCCCGAAACGCCCGCTGCGCCTTCCGCAGACTCGGCTTTGCCTGCTGGCGAGACCGCCGAACGCGGTCCGCGACCGGCTGGCTTGCGCGCGGTCCGCACCGAGGAGCGCGAGGGCGAGCCCGTCTTCGTCGCGGCGGGCGACGTCATGGGGACGCGCTGGAACCTCACGGTGCTCGGCGAGCGCATCACGGACGATCGCGCCGAGGACGTCGCCCGCGCCGTGCAGTCCGCGCTCGACGCGGTCGACGCGGCGATGTCGACGTACAAGCCCGACTCGGCGGTCTCGCGCTTCAACGCCGCGGGCGCCGGCGTGCCCGTCGCGATCGGCGAAGAGACGGCGGCCGTGGTCGCGGCGGCCATCGAGCTCGGCGAGCTCAGCGATGGCGC
>JBEARB010000014.1:0-10127 GCA_041163625.1 Pseudomonadota bacterium
GAACGCCCCGGACAAGGACCATCAAGCGCGCGCCGAGAACTTCGTCCGCACCTACCGTCTCGACAAGCAGACCACCCGTCGGGACCGCTGCACCTTCCCGTACATGGCGGCCTACCGCGATCTCGAGGTCGTGGCGCGTCTGGCCGAGAAGTTCGAGCCCAAGGACGACACCGAGGGGCTCTCGGCCAACCTCGCCGAGGTGCACGAGACCATCGTCGGCGAGCGCCTGCGCAAGGAGGTCGCGGCGCTGAACTGGAGCCCCGCGCAGATTCTGCAGGCGATCGACGGCATGGTCCGCGTCGATGGTCGCGAGGACGGCAGCTGGAACCTCGTCTTCACCGTACCGCGCTGCCTCGAGGCCACCGCCAAGCTGGCCGAGGGTGAGGTCGCCCGCAAGTACGTCTGCGAGAAGATGCTGCAGTCGGCGCTCTTCGACCGCATCGAGGGTGTCGAGGAGTGGCGCTTCGACCACCAGAGTGTGGCGGATCTCTTCCTCGCGCGCTGGCTCGACCGCGAGATCACGCGTTTCCAAGGCGATTGCGAAGTCGTCGACAAGCACGCTGGCTGGATCGGCCAGCGCGACATCGCGGGCTACCTCGTCGGTCAGCCGGCCGGTCGTCGCTGCCTGCCGCAGGTGGCCGCCGTCATGTGCGCCGCGCACGAAGAGACGTTCGAGCGCGGCCTGGGCGATTTGCTCTACAAGGGGCTCCCGATGACGGCCGAGCGCCGCACACTCGTCTCGGACGCGGCGAAGGCAGTCTCGCGTTGGAAGAAGGCGACCCCGTGCGTGAAGAAGCTCATCGAGTCGCTCTGATCCGTTTCAGCGCAGTCGCGCTTGTTCAACTGCGAAGGTCTATGTAGTTTTCGCAGCAGGTAATCGAAACCGCACAGGCGTCCGTCGAGCGAGCCAGCCCGAAGTGCGGCGCCCCGGCTACGAGGGACTCCACGTGCACGTGTACACGCTTCATCGCGCCGGGACGCTGCTGGTAACCAGCGCGCTCTTGTTCTTGCTGACGCCCGCGCTCGCGCTCGCAGACGACACTCCCGCGCCGCCGCCGGTCGCAGGAGGGGCCGCGAAGGCGCCGCCCACCGGTGGCACCGGCTCGTGCCCGCCGTGGATCTGCAAGGACCGCAAACCGGCGGACAAGGGCGCCGCGTCGGGATCGACGGCTCCCGCGCAGCCGGCACCGCCGCGCCCCCCGCAGCCGGCGACTTCGCAGCCCGCCGCTTCGCAGCCGACGACGACGCCGCCCGCGCCGACCAAGCCGGCCGCTGCTCCCGCTCCGGCGGCCAAGCCTGCAGCACCGGCGAAGCCGGTCGCCGAGCCCGCGTCGACGACGGCGCGCGCGCCCGCGGGGAAGAGCGTCCCGAAGCAGCGCAAAGATCGCGAGCAGCGCCGTTTCATCGAAGGCGAGCTCGCCAACGTCGGCGCGACCGGTCTCGTTCCGTGGCAGAACCGCTTCGGTATCGTGCTCGGTCCGCAGCGCCTCGGCCCCATTTACTACGGCGTGATTCGACCGGAGATCAACTACACGCGAGAGCTCGGGGGACGCGAGCTCTCGCTCTCGTTCGCGTTGCCGATTCGACTCGAGATCCTCGACACGCGCCCGGACAAGCGCTTCGCCAACGCCGGCAGCATCCGCAAGGAGGATTGGGACGAGGTCAGCGATTTCGCCCGCGTCATCAGCTACATCAACTACGGCGGCAAGGAAGAGCACGTCTACCTCGACATCAACCAGTTCAAGGCCAGCTCCATCGGCCACGGCACGGTGCTCAAGCGCTACAACCCGAACCTGAACCTGAACAGCCGCCGGGTCGGCTTCCAGTTCGACGCGTTCGGTGACTACGGCGGCTTCGAGACCTACCTCAACGACATCACCGGCCCGAACGTGATGGGCGCGCTGGCCTTCCTCAAGCCGCTCTCGCTGATCAACCGGAACAACTACTTCCTGCGCTCGTTCTCGATTGGCGTCTCGGTCGCCGCCGACATCGACGCCCCGATGCGCAACCGCCTCGACACCGAAGACGCGGACGACGACGGCAAGCGCGACAACGAGCTCTCCGTCGACCAGAAGACCTACCAGCCCAACTACATCTCGACCGAGGTCGTCTCGTACGGCAGCAGCGTCGAAGCCAAGCTGGTCGACACCGACGCGGTGGATTGGAAGACGTACGTCGACCTCTCGTTCCTCGAGACGGGCGTACCGACCGACGATCCGCTCAACCCGCGCTGGACCAATGTCCCGACGCGTGCGGTCCGCAGCAGCGGGTTGTCCTGGGGACATCTGCTGCGCCTGAACCTCGATCGCAGCGGGCCGAACGGGGACCCCTTCCACGCCCTACGCATCCGCCTGGAGCTGCGCCAGTTCGATCCGAACTACCTGCCCAGCTACTTCGACACGCTCTACGAGATCCAGCGCGTGCAATACGTCGCCGGTAAGGGCGTCGGCAGCTCGCGCGACCTCGCCAACCAGACCAAGCAGCAGTCCGTGCTCGGGCGCGATCCGAACGGCGAGAAGGTCCGTGGCTTCTACGTCGAGGCGAGCTGGAAGGTCGGCGATTGGTTCGCCTTCGCCGCTGCCCTCGAGGCCAACGACCGCACACCGGACAACAACTTCTTCGCGCACTTCGAAGTGCCGAACATCGGCGGCATCCAGTTCCTGATCACCTACCATCGCCGGACGGCGCGCTCGCTGAAGGAGCTGTTCTCCGGCGGCTTCGGCAACAACGACGTGCTGATCGCCAAGGGGCGCTACCGCTTCTCGGACGCGCTTGCGTTCAACGCCGAGGCGCTCACGCCGTTCGGCATCGGACCGGACAGCCTCTTCCGCAACACCCTCGAGTTCAACATCAACGCCGAGATTGGCTTCAGCTACGGCAAGCGGAGCAAATGATGCAACGGACCCGTCGCACCCTCTCTCGACTCCTCCCCCTGGTCGCGGTCGCCGCCTTGGTGCCCGGCTGCGGTCTGTTCGAATCTGCCGGCGAGGTCACCCTCGGCGACGGCGAACTGCCACGCGTGACCGAGCGCGTCGAATGGCCGAACATCGACGAGATGACCGGCTCCGCGCTGGCCGGCCGCGTCGGCACCACGGGCGACGGAGAGGCGCTCGTCACCGGCCTGCCGACGTCCCTCAAGAAGGGCACGCTCGCACACGTGCAGGGCCTGCTCGCCCTCGCCGGCGACTGCCGCCGCACCTTCACGCAGGACACGCTCGAGGAGGGCTCGCCCGTCACCAACCTCAACATCCGCGTGACCAACTGCACCGGCGACGACCGCTGCAAGTACCTCTGCGGTGATTTCCGAGGCATGCAGATCGAGGCCAGCGTCGACGTCGAGTTGCTCGACGAGACCAAGGCCGCCGAGCTCGCCAGCCAGCTCAAGCAGGCCAGCCCGGAGGCCGCCGTCGAGGCCATCGTTCAGCTGCGCCTGCGCTTCTTCGAGCTCTCGCTGTTCCAGACCGGCGACACCGGCGACGAAGAGGACGTGACCTCGCG
The DNA here is from genome assembly GCA_041163625.1 of Pseudomonadota bacterium. Classification (GTDB taxonomy): domain Bacteria; phylum Myxococcota_A; class UBA9042; order UBA9042; family UBA9042; genus JACKFC01. The sequence continues at coordinate 3,499 of JBEARB010000014.1, forward strand.
GCTCGAGGACTTCGAGATGATCATCGCGCAACCGACCGGTGAGTTGCCCGACAACCTGACCGGCCTGAGCAGCACCTCGACGATCGATGACCCGTCGGGCGCGACCGACGAGGCGGGGGAGCCCGCGCAGGTGGCCTACACCGGGCCGCATTGGGTGAAGGTGCTCGAGGGGCGCTTCATCGACCGCATCGCGCCCGATGATCCGCAACGCTTCGAGATCGACCCGAACGTGCCGGTGACCCAAGATCTGAAGGACAAGCTGGTCGCCGGTGAGGCGAGCTCGCTGCGGCTGGTGAACCGGATCCGGATCCGCCGCCCCGACCTCTACGAGTTGCGCTTCGACGGCGCAGGCATCCGCTTCGACGTCCAGCCCGAGGTCGTGCTCTCGGTGCTGCAGCTCATCAAGAACCTCTGAGGCTCGAGGAAATCATGCGTACGCTCGCTTCCCTGCGCCCGATGTCGATGGCCTTCGCGACCTTGCTCGCGGGGCTCCTGCTCGTCGGGTGCGAAGAACATTTCTCCAACGCCGGCGACGACATCGGTGACGCCTCCGGCGACGCCACGCAGCCGAACTTCTACGGCGCCGGCGTCGGCGAAGCCTGCGGCGAGACCGAGCCGTGTCGGCGCGGCCTCTCCTGCGACGGCGGCACCTGCAAGCCCAGCGGCACCGCAGCGCAGAATGACGCATGCCTGCTCTCGGCCGAATGCGAAGGCGAGCTGCAGTGCGGATTCTTCGGCTTCTGCGTCACCTCGGCTGGCAAGGCCGAGGCCGCCTCGTGCACCTCGGTCTCCGACTGTGCGCGCGGACTGTACTGCGATCTGAAGGGCATCAGCGGCCTGTGCACCAAGCCCGCCGACAAGCCCGCCGACCTCGGCCAGGCGTGCAAGAGCACCGGCGACTGCTACCCCGGCCTGATGTGCAGCAAGACCCAGGGAACCTGCCAGCCAGGTAGCCTGCCGCTCTCGACCGACCTGTTTCCGGGGGTCGCCTGTCCGGTCCGCGAGGAGGAGGAGTTGCCCTTCCAGGCTCGCAATGTGGTGCCGCGCGACGGTTCGGATCTGGATTTCTACAGTACGCCCTTCCCGAACGACGTCTGGCTCAAGGACGGCAAGGTCGATCTCTCCCGCCACCCGCGCCCGGGCCCGGGTCTGCTCGGCCTGGACCTGGTCGGCGCCGTGGTCGACGACCTGAGCACCGAGATGACGGGCTTTTCCATCGCTCCGACCCTCTACGTCCGCTTCACCCGGCCGGTCGACACTGCTTCGATCGTGCCGTCGGGTCCGAAGCAGAACGTCTTCTTGCTCGACCTCGACACCGGCGACCTGCTCACCTACGACCTCGACTTCAAGCCCGAGCGCAACAAGTACATCTGCGCGAACTGGCTCGCGGTGCATCCGAACTGGGGCACGCCGCTGCGTTCGAAGCACACCTACGCGCTGGTCATCACCGACGCGATTCGCGCCGATCTGGGCGACGACGCCGACCCCGCCGCTCGCATCCCGACCCAGGGAGACGACCTCGGTGCCCTGCTCGCCGCCGACAAGCCCAGCGACGCGACCCTGGGCGCCGCGTGGGAACACTACGCCAAGCTGCGCGCTTGGATCGCCAGCAAGAAGCTCAGCCCCAGCAAGATTGTCGCGGCGACCTCGTTCACCACCGCCGACCCGACCCGGATCATGAAGACGTTCCGGGCTGCCGCGCTGGCCGACAAGGAAGTGCCGAAGATCGTGGGCACCCCCTTCCTCTGCGGAGGGGCGAACAAGGGCAAGCCCTCGCCGTGCATCGATCCCGTCTGGCAAGCCCAGAATCCGGGCAAGACCGACCCGCGCGACTGCCCCGCCAACGCCGACGCGGCCCCCTACTACGAGTTCCACATGAAGATCTCGCTGCCGGTCTGGCAGAAGGGCACGCGCCCCTACCTGACCGACGGTGGCGGCGTCGAGCTGGCCGGCAACGGACAGCCCAAGCTGCAGGGGCACGAGAACGTCTGCGCGGCGCTGGTCATCCCCAAGGGCAAGAAGATGCCGGGCGCCGGCTGGCCCCTGGTCATCTACGGCCACGGTACCGGCGGTTCGCATCGCAGCGGTCCGCAGCAGATCGGCGTGGCCGTCGCCAACCTCAAGGACGGCAGCACCGCGATCCCGCTCGCGATGCTCTCGATCGACCAGCCGATGCACGGCGATCGCCGCGGCCTGCCCGTCGACCCCGGCCCGCTCTTCTACAACTTCGCCAACCCGCCGGCCGCCAAGGGCAACGTCTACCAGGGCGCGGCCGACAACTTCGCCTTGGTCCGCTTCGCCCAGAATGTGAGCGTCACGCTGCCCACCGCCGGTGCGTTCAAGGTCAACAAGACCCGGATCGGCTACATGGGCCACTCGCAGGGCGGCACCACCGGCCCGGTCTATCTGCCCTGGGCCGTCGACGGCAAGGGCGCGCCCGACATGCTCGGCGCGGTCTTCTCGGGCACGGGCGGCAGCTTGGTCTTCTCGTTGCTCAACAAGAAGTCGCCGGAGGACGCGACCATCGGCATCAAGCTCGCGCTGCAGGAAGGCGACCTCGACCAGTGGCATCCGGCATTGGCCCTGATGCAGTACTACTTCGACGAGGTCGACCCGATGGTCTACGGCCCGCTCTACTACCACACGCCGATCGGCAAACCGGTGCACGTGCTGCACACCTTCGGCAAGGGCGATACCTACACCCCGCCAGAGACCAGCCGGGTGTTCGCTGCCTCGACCAAGGGCCTGCTGCTGAAGCCGACCGATGCAGGCGAGTGGTTCGATCCTATCGCCGACCTGGGGATGAAGCTGCAGGACCACAAGGGCAACGTGAGCGGCAATATCGAGACCGGCGGCACCAAGGTCACCGGCGTCACCGTCGAGCACCTCAACGACGCCTCGCAGTCGACCGACGGCAAGGCCTACGACGGCCACTTCGTCGCGTTCCGGGACAAGGTCGCGAGCAAGCAGGTCTCCTCCTTCCTCGCCGGCCTATTCGCTGGCAAGGTGCCGGTGGTGCCCGAGAAGTAGCCCCGGGGCGCCGAGGGGCCGATGCAAGGGCTTCTGCTCAGATTGTTCGCGCTCAGCGCCGAGGACCGCCGCGTCCTCTGGCTGCTTGCGCCGTTGTTCGGCGTCGCGACGGCCAGCAATGTCATCGTCGCGAGCTTCACCAAGGCGCTTTTCCTTTCCGCCAACGATCTCTCGGCGATGCCGTGGATGTTCCTCGGTTCGTCCGGGTTCACCGCCGTCGCGTCGGTGCTCTACGTGATGGCGATGGAGCGCCTCTCGCTGCTCGGCCGATTCCGCGGGCTTCTCGCGGTCGCGGTGGTCACGTTCGGGCTGCTGCGACTCGCGTATCCCCTGTCCGAAGCGACGATGTCGCTGTTGATCTACATCTGGTGCACCGGCATCGGCCATCTCGTGCTCATCCAGATGTGGAACATGTCGTCGGGCCTGCTGCCCTCGCGACAAGCCAAGCGCTTGTTCCCCGTCTTTGCCGCGATCGCGACGCTCGGCGCCGCTGCGGGTGGTGGTCTCGTTCAAGCCGCGCTCGGCCTCTCGCTGCCCGCCCACGACTTGGTCTGGGTGGCGGTCGCGCTGTTGGTCTGGCCGCTCTTCGTGATGGGCCGCGTCGTCCGCGAGCTCGAGGGCTCGTTGCCCCCGTCGGCGGCCGAGCGCGAAGGGCCGCGGCGCAACGCGCAGATCAAGGGCGACAGCGAGGTGCGGCGCGGCGTCCGCAACATCGTCGAGTCCCCGCTGCTGTCCCGCCTCGCGGTCTTCGTCTTCATGATGCAGATCGCGTCGGTGCTGCTCGATTTCCAGTTCTCCGGTGAGCTGAAGTCCCACTTCGAGAAGGACGCGCTCGCCGGCTTCCTCGGCCGCTACTACGGCATCTCGAACCTGATCGCGTTCTTTTTCGCCTTGTTCGCCAGCAGCCGCATGGTCCAGACCGTCGGCCTCGGGCTGTCGATCGCCGCTTCTGCGATCTTCATCGCCAGCGGCTGCGCGCTCTACCTCCTCGGAGGCCTCGGCATGCTCGGGGCCGTCGGCTTCTGGACGGTCGTCGGCGCTTCGTTCCTCGAGCGGGTCGCTTCCTTCGCGCTCTCGCGCAACGCGATGCAGATGCTCGTCACGCCGATCGAGACCAAGAAGGGCGAGCGGGCCAAAACCCTGATCGACGGCGTGGTCTATCGCGCCGCGACCATCGTGGTCTCGGTCGTGCTCCTGCTCGCTCGCCCGACCGCCGAAGAGCTGATTTGGTTGAGCCCCGCGGCGATCGCCGCGTCGGTGCTGGTCATCCTGTTGGCCCTCCGCATCGGACCACACTACCGCCGCACGCTCTTCGAGGCCTTGCAGGCCAAGCGACTCGACACCAGCGGCGACCCCGCGCTGCGGGAGTGGGTGCAGCGCACCACGCTCGCCGAAGTCGAGGTCCGCCTGCGCTCCTCGGAGGCGGAGTCGGTGCTGCGCGCGCTCGATCTGCTGCGCGACCTCCGCCTCCCCGCGCGGCAGGCCTCGCTCGAGGCGCTGCTCGACCGAGGAGAGCCCGAGTTGGTCCGTCGCACGCTCGAGACGATGAACACGCTCGGCTACGTCGCGCCGCTCGAGAAGCTGCTGCCGCACCTACGCTACGAGTCCGATCCGGTCGTGCTGCGCGAGGTGCTGCGCATGCTCGAGCACCACCACGCCACCGAGTTGGTCGAGCGCATCCGCATCTACGCTTCGCACGACGACGCCGGCGTCGCCTCGCTCGCGGTGCTCTGGCTCAAGCGGGTCGCGGGCTACAAATCGACGCTGGACATCCATCAGGACCTGATGATGGACATCCGCTCGGACGACGCGGAGCGACGCGCCCGCGCCGCCCAGGTCGCCGGACGGACCCGATGGCTGCAGGCGACCCGCGATCTCCCCGAGATGATCGACGATCCGTCACTGGCCGTGCGGCTGAACGCGGTCGAGGCGATGGGGCAGGTCGGGCTGCCGGAGTACATCGACACGCTCATCGTTGCGCTCGGTCGCGGAGACCTGAGCGATCGCGCGCGCGCCGCCTTGATGCGCTACGGCGAGGGCTTGGTCGACGAGATCGCCGAGCGTCTGCGTCACGGCCAGCTCAACCTCGCGACGCGCACGCGCCTGCTCGGCGTGGTCGAGGGCATCGGTGGACGCAAGGCCGTCCAACTGTTGATGGGCGCCGTCATGGCAGAGAGCCAATCGCTCCGGAACCAAGCCGTCCTCTCGCTCTGGCGGATGGCCCGCGACCCGGAACAGCCGACGCCGCCGCCCGCATGGCTGACCGAGCGGGCGATGGCCGAGATGGACGGGCTCCGCCAGCTCGCGGCCGTGCGCGATACCGTCCGCGGCGGTGGCGTCCGTCGTTCGTTCTTCCTCGCCGAGCTCGACGCGATGCGGCTGCAGTCCGAGACCCGCGTCTTCCGCCTGCTCGGCCTGCTCTATCCTCGCGCCGCGATGTACCGCGCCTACCTGCACTACCGGAGCCCGATTCGGCGCGTCCGGAGCAACGCGATCGAGCTGCTCGACCAGCACGTTCGCGACCCGGAGCTGCGCTCGTTCGTGCTCCTGATCGAGGCCACGCACGAGGTCAGTTCGGTGTTCCCGGTTGCCACCGACGATCTGGACGCCGCCGACCACGAGGTGGCAAGGTTGCTCCAGCAAGGCGCGCCTTGGTTGCGACGTGTCTGGACCTGGGTCTGTCTCGGTGAAGAGCGCCTGACGCTCTCGGAGGAAGGGGTGATCGACGTAGCCACCGACTCGATGGACGTCGTCTTCCTTCTCAAGAGCGTGCCGCTCTTCGCCGGCCTCTCGGGTGAGCAGCTGCTTCCCGTCGCCGATATCGTCCAGCGCGTCGACTTCGAGCAGGGCGAGGTCGTCTTCGAGCAAGGCCAGCCCGGCAACCACGTCTACCTGGTCATCGAGGGCGAGGTCGAGGTCCTGCACGACGGCGAGCGCGTCGCCAAGCTCGGCGCCAAGGAATGCTTCGGCGAGATGGCGCTGCTCGACTCGGGCGCACGTAGCGCCAGCATCCGAACGCTGCGCGACACGCGCCTGTGGGCCATCGCGCGCGAAGACTTCCAGGACCTGCTCGACCTGCACCCGGCGCTCGCCAAGGGCGTCATCCGCGTGCTGACCCATCGCCTGCGCGACGCCACCGATCAGCAGGCCGCGGCACACGACCAAGCCGCCGCCTGAGTCTCCCGCGAATCGGGCCCCTTTGCGCTATTGACCGGGACGCGGTGGCGCGGGCGTATCGCCCGGGTCTGCGGTCTCGCCACCGACCTTGTAGAGGCGGTCGATGGTCGCGCCGACACACAGATGCGGCTGCAGCATCTCGCCCATGCCTCGCACCGCGTCGTCGAGCAGCTTCTTGCGGCCCGGGCCCGCGGGCAGACCCTGATCGAGCTGCTCGAAGTTGTGCTGCGCGAACCCGCCGGCCTTGCAGAGCTGGCGCACGATGGGCAGCAGGCAGCGCTGGCCGCCACCGAACCCGACGAGGAATCCCGCCACCTCGTTGCTCTCGAGCAGGGCAGAGCGCTCGTCGACGATGCGACAGCCGCCCCCCTCGGCCTGGATCGCACGGTCGGTGTGTCGAGCCAGGAAGTAGTCGTAGATGC